>NZ_DASVFL010000292.1:0-6213 GCF_036380075.1 Lentzea sp.
GCCATCAGCGGCTGGCTGGAGCAGGTCGCCGCGCGCTCGGCGACGAACCCCGCGTTCGGCGGCGGTGGTCTCAACCCGGCGTTCAGCGGGGGTGCTCAGAACCCCGCGTTCGGCGGCCAGCCCGGTTACGGCGGCTACGACCACCAGGACCAGCGACGCGGACCCGGCATGGGCGGCATGCTCGCCGCCGGAGCGGCCGGTGTCGCGGGTGGCGTGCTCGGTGGCATGGCGCTGGGCGGCGTGGCGGACGAGTTCTTCGGCGACGACGAGGGATGAGCAGCCCTGTCGCAGACTCGCAGAGCTCGATCAGTGCACACGACGTCTCAGCTGTGACAACGCCGTCGGCCGGGCGCCTGGTCGGGATCGACTTGGCGCGCGCGTTGGCCGTGTTCGGCATGTTCGTCGTGCACCTGGGTCCCGAGGCCACCGATACGACCGGCGTCGGGTCCTGGGTGCGGCACCTGGCGGAGGGGCGCTCGTCCGCGTTGTTCGCCACTCTCGCCGGGTTCTCGCTCGTGCTGCTCGCCGGTCGCCTCGAACCGAAGACGGGGGTGGCCGGCCGTCAGGCGAAGGTGCGCATCGCGATCCGGGCGGTGATCCTCCTCGCGCTGGGCACGGTGATGGCCGCCGTGTACGGCGGCGTGGTGATCCTGGCCTTCTACGGCGTCTACTTCGTGCTGGCCCTGCCGTTGGTGCGGTTGCGCGCCCGCACGCTCGCGGTGATCGCGGCCGTTTTCGCCGTGGTGTTGCCGCCGCTGGCGCTGGGGGTGAAGGCGCTGGTGACCGAGCCGGTCGCAGCCGCGGTGAAGGCCTACGACCCGCTGGACCGCCTCGGTGGCGTGGGGGTGCTCGACCTCCTGCTCACCGGCTTCTATCCCGCGATCCCGTGGATGGCGTTCGTCGTCGCGGGCATGGCTTTGGGCAGGCTGGACCTGTCGTCTCACGCCGTGCGGCGACGGCTGGCGGTGTTCGGTCCAGCCTTGGTCGTCTTCGCCTACGGCACCTCCTGGCTGATATCGCGGTCGTTCGACGGTGACATGCCTGAGGCCGTCGAGTCGGTGTGGTCGTTGCTCACAGCCGAACCTCACAGCGGTATGCCTCTGGACGTCCTCGGCTGCGTCGGGGTCGCGATCACCGTGGTCGTGGGCGCGACGGTGGCACTGGACCGCTTGCCGCTGCTGGGCAAGCTCGCGGCACCGGTCATCGCCGTGGGGACCATGTCCCTCACCGCGTACGTCGGCCACTTCGTCCTGTCGCCCCAGATGGCGGGCGGTCCGGAGGCCGAGTCGCCGACGTCCTGGGCGCCGGTGCTGCTGTTCATCACCGGGACGGTGGTGTTCGCCTGGATCTGGTCCCGCTTCTTCCGCCGGGGCCCGTTGGAGCACCTGCTCCACCTCGCCACCGAGCCCGCGAAGCACGTTCGCTGAGACACTGCACCCGAACAGATCCACAAAGGAGTGACGCATGATCCGGGTGGTCGTCGTGGACGACGAGGAGCTGGTGCGGACGGGGTTCCGCCTCATCCTGCAGGCGGCCGGGGACATCGAGGTGGTCGCGACCCCGACCGGGGCGCAGGCGGTGCGGGAGATCAGCCTGCTCAACCCCGACGTCGTGCTGCTCGACATCCGGATGCCCGACGTGGACGGGCTCACGATCCTGCGACAGCTGCAGGGCCTCAAGCCGCCGCCGGTCGTGGCGATGCTGACGACGTTCGACTCGGACGAGTACATCGCCACGGCGCTGCGGACGGGCGCGGCCGGGTTCGTGCTCAAGGACACCGGCCCCGAGCAGCTCGCGCAGATGGTTCGCACGCTCGCGCACGGCGGCGTGGTGCTCTCCCCCAAGGTCACCAGGACCGTGGTCGACGGCTACCTGGGGTCCGGCGCCGGTTCGGGCGCGTCCGAGCAAGTCGGCCGGCTCAGCGAGCGCGAACGCGCGGTGCTCGTGCTGATCGCCGAGGGGCTGTCCAACACCGAGATCGGCGCGCGGATCCACGTCAGCGTCGGCACGGTGAAAGACCACGTCAGCGCCATCCTCACCAAGCTGCGCGTCGGCAGCCGGGTGCAGGCCGCGCTCGTGGCGCAGCGCGCCGGGCTGCTCGACGGCGACGGGGAGCCCCGGTGAGCTCCCGGCTGCTGGTCCGCCTCGCGGTGTTCGCGCTCGCGGTGGCGGAGGGCGTACTGACGATGATCAGCGAGGAGGACGCGTACGGCGTCGTCCCGCTCGCGGTCGCGCTGCTGGCCCTGCTGGTGGTGGAGCGGTGGCCGCTGCCGGCGTTCCTGGCGACGTTGCCGGCGGTGCTGGTGCCGGGCGCGATCGTCCCGGCGATCATCGGTCTCTACGTAGTCTCCAGCCGCTACCGCGACTGGTGGGTCCTCGCCGGATGCGGGCTGGTGGCCGCGGTCGGCTTCATCTTCCCGACGGCGGACTTCGCACCGTCCATCTGGAACTCCTACACGCTGCTCGGGGTCATCTACTTCACGATGACCGCGCTCGCCCCGATCCTGCTCGGCCAGTTCCTGCGCTCCCGGCGCGAGCTGGCGTTGCGGCTGGAGGAGGTCAAGGAGGCGAGGGAGCACGAACGCCGGCTCGACGCGGAGGCGATCCTCGCCAAGGAACGCAACCAGCTCGCCCGCGAGATGCACGACGTCGTCTCCCACCAGGTGAGCCTGATCGCCGTGCAGGCGGCGGCGCTGCAGGTCAGCACCCCCGACCCGGACGCCAGGCTGGCCGCGGCGAACGTGCGGCAGCTGTCGGTGAACACCCTCGACGAGCTGCGGCACATGGTGCACCTGCTGCGCGCCTCCGGCACCCCGGCCACCGAGCTCACGCCCCAGCCCACGCTGACCGACCTCGAACGCCTCATCGGCAACAGTGCGATCGACGCCCGGTTGGACGGTGCGGCACCGGACGGCCTCGAACCGCCCGTGCAGCGCGCGATCTACCGCACCATCCAGGAAGCGCTGACCAACGTGCGCAAGCACGCGCCCGGTGCGAGCGCGACCGTGGAGATCAGCCACGACGACACGGACCTGACCGTGACCGTCACCAACACCCGGCCGACGCGGCCGCACCTCGCTCTCCCCAGCGCGCGTCACGGGTTGGTCGGCCTGCACGAGCGGGCGGCGCTGCTGGACGGGAAGCTCCACACCGGCCCGACGGCCGACGGCGGCTTCCAGCTGCGGCTGAGCCTGCCGCTCGTGGCCCACCGCTGATCCCGCTCATCCGCGGTGTTCGCCGGTGAGCAGCTGCGTGGCGGCGAACTCGGCGTACAGCGGGTCGGTCGCGACGAGCTCGTCGTGGGTGCCGGTGGCCCGCACCACGCCGTCGTCGAGCACGACGATCCGGTCCGCCCGCGTCACCGTCGAGAGCCGGTGCGCCACCACGAGCACGGTCATCGTCTTGGCCGCCGTGGTGACGACGTCCCTGATGGCCATCTCGTTCGCGGCGTCGAGCTGCGAGGTGATCTCGTCGAGCAGCAGCAACCGCGGCTGGCTGACCAGCGCGCGGGCCAGCGCGACCCGTTGCCGCTCGCCACCGGACAGGGAGCTGCCGCGGTGCCCGACCGGGGTGTCCAGGCCGGCGGGCAGCCGCTCGACCAGCGAGTCCAGCCGCGTCTGCGCCACGACGTCGCGGACCTCCTCGTCCGTCGCGTCCGGGCGGCCGTAGACGAGGTTCTCGCGCAACGACCCGGACAGCAGGGGCGCGTCCTGTTCGACGTACCCGATCCCCGCCCGCAGCGCCGCCAGGTCCCAGTCCGCGAGGTCGCGGCCGTCCAGGCGGATGTGTCCCGCGTCGGGCTCGTAGAACCGTTCGACCAGCGCAAACAGCGTGGACTTGCCCGCGCCGGACGGACCGACGAACGCGGTCATGCCCACAGCGGGAACGTCGACGCTGATGCCGCGCAGCACCTCGGGTGACTCGGGGCCATACCGGAACCGCACGCCGGAGAAGCTCAGACGCGCCCCGCCCTGTGCGGCCGGCTGGGCGTCGGCGGAGTCACCGATGGGTTCCGCCGGCATCTGCTCTACCTCGCGCAGCCTGCGCACCGCGGCGAACCCGATCTGCAGCTTGCTGCCGGCGTGCAGGATCTGCCCGATCGGCTCCTCCAGGAAGAACAGGAACAGCAGGAACGCCACCAGCGTGGACAGCGGGATCGCGCCGGTCGCGACGCGCGCGCCGCCGACACCGAGCACCGCGAGGAACGACGCCTGCACCGCGAGCCCGTTGACGCCGTGCACCAGCGACTCCCACCGCGCCGACCGCACACCGGCCCGCCAGGCGTCCTCGACACCGCGTTCGACGGCAGCGACCTCCCTGGCCTCGGCTCCGGCGCTCTTGACGGTGCGGAAGGCTCCGAGCACCCGCTCCAGCCGTGCGCCGGTCTCGCCGACAGCGCTCTGCGCGGCGTGGGAGGCCTTCTCGATCATCGGCATCCCGGCGAGCGCGAGCAGCCCCACGACCGCGAGCACGGCCAGGGTGATGCCCAGCAGGACGAGGTCGATCGTCCCCATCATCACGACCATCACGACGGTCGTCGCCGAGCCGGTCACCAGCCCGACTAGGGCGTGCGTGCACACCTCGCGCAGCAGCGTCGTGTCGCCGGTGAACCGGGACAGCAGGTCTCCCGGTTCGGCGCGCTGGAACTCGGGCACCCGCAACGACAGCAACCGCCTCGCGAGCCGTTTCCTGGCGCCCAGCACGACCGACTCGGCGGCGCGCTCCAGCAGGTAGTTGCCCGCCATCGCGACCACGGCACCGGCCAGCGCGAGGCCGACCAGCAGCACCAGCAGTCCGGTGATCCCGCCGCCCGCGCCGAGGCGGTCCACCAGCTCCTTGGCCGCCAGCGGCAGCGCGGCGGCGGCCAGACCGCTCAGCAGGACGAGCGCCCCTCCGAAGAGGATGGTGCGCCGCTGCGGTCTGGCGTACCCCAGCAGGGTTCGCAGAGTCGTGCGGTCGATCAGGGTGGGCACGGGAAACAACTCCGTTTTGTCCGGTGGTGAACGTGGAACGCGATCCGGGCAGGCGGGAACGCCACCGCGGGCCGGCTCCTCGATCCTCGGCTCCGGCCACCGCGTCGCGGCACCGGTGGACCGACTGGAGCGTCCGGCCAGGCGGCCGGGTGACGGCAGCCAGTCGGGGGATGACGAAGTTCGCCCGGGAGGTGCGACCGTGACACCGCCGGTGCGATCACTCCCCAGTGGACACACCGGCCATCGCTCTGTCCGTCCACAATGGCGTCGCGGGTCCTAGGCTTTCGCCGTCACGCCGCCTCACGAAGCCCGGTCACATGAACTCGCTGCTCCTGCTCATCGCGATCGCCATCACGGTCCGCTCCCTCGCCGCGGCCCGGCTGGACCGGTGGAACCTCGGCGCGCCGGTCGTCATCGTGGCCGCGGGCGTCGTGATCGGCCTGCTCAACGACGAGTCGATCAAGATCGCGCTGAACACCGAGGCCATGCTGCACGTGGCGGAGATCGTGCTGGCCGTGCTGCTGTTCGCCGACGCCACCGAGGTGCGCGGCGGACGGCTCTGGGGCAGCTCGCCCCGACTCGCGGCACGGGTACTGCTGGTCGCCATGCCGCTGAGCCTGATCGCCGCGATGCTGCTGGGCTGGTGGCTGTTCCCCGGTCTGCCTTGGCCGGTGCTCCTGCTGCTCGCCGGCGTGGTCGTGCCCATCGACTTCGCCCCGGCCGAACGGGTCGTGCGCGACCGCGGCCTGTCCTCACGCGTCCGCAGCGTGCTCAACGTCGAAGGCGGCTACAACGACGGCATCATCTCGCCCCTGTTCCTCTTCGCGCTGATCCTGGCGGGCGACGCCACCCAGGAACGGACACCGCTGGGCGCACTGGCCACCGTGCTGCCGTTCGCGCTCAAGGCGGTCGTGGCCGGTCTGGTGCTCGGCACGGTGCTGGCGCTGCTGCTGTCGACCGCCCACCGCAGTGGCTGGCTGACCGAGCAGTCGGGCCGCATCGTCGTGCTCCTCGTCCCGCTGCTCACCTACGCCGCCACGGTCGCGGTCGACGGCAACGGTTTCGTGGCGTCCTTCGTCTGCGGCATCACGTTCCGCTACGTCCACCGGCGGGCGAGGGCCCGGCAGGTCCGGCACTCCCCCGAGGGCAGGGACCTGCTGCGCGGTGGCGCGTTCCACGAGGACTTCCGGCTGCTCGAGGACTTCACCACGCTGCTGACCATGACGCTGTGGTTCGTCGT
>NZ_DASVFL010000293.1:0-5553 GCF_036380075.1 Lentzea sp.
CTGATCGGCCTGTTCTTCGGCAGCTACCCGGCTTCGCGCGCGGCGAAGCTCCGCCCCATCGAGGCGCTCAGGCATGAATGAGGAGAGTTCCGTGACGAACCCCAACCCGCTCGACCAGCCGCTCGAGAACGACATCTCGGCGCAGTTGAAGGAACGCAAGGCGGGCTTCGGCAAGACCACCGTGGTCCTCGGCGTCGCCGCGCTGGCGATCGTCGCGTTCGTCGGCGGCGTGTTCGTGCAGAAGTCGTTCGGCTCCACCCAGACGCCGACTCGGCAGAACGCCGCCGGCCGGCAGTTTCCCGGCGGCAACGGGACTCCGCCCTCCGGCGCCCAGCAGCGGCCCAACGGCGGCTTCGGCCGCGGCACCGTCGGCACGGTCGACCACGTCGACGGCACGACCGTCTACGTGAAGACGCAGAACGGCCAGGTCGTGAAGGTGTCCACTTCGGACTCCACGAAGGTGGAGATCACGTCCGAGGGCAAGCTCACCGACCTCAAGGCCGGTCAGCAGGTCGTCGTGCAGGGCCAGGCGGGCCAGGACGGCACCGTGAACGGGCAGACCATCACCCAGCGGCCGACGACCGGCTGATGCGGGATTCGCGGGTGGAGCGCGGCCGGTTGCTCGTCGTCGAGGACGAGCCGAGCATCCGCGAGCTGCTGTGCGCCAGCCTGCGGTTCGCGGGGTTCGCCGTGTCGAGCGCGGCGACCGGCGGCGAGGCGCTGGCCGCGGCCCGCTCCGACACGCCGGACCTGGTGCTGCTGGACGTGATGCTGCCCGACCGCGACGGGTTCGAGGTGGTGCGGCGGCTGCGGTCCGACGGCGTGCGGGTGCCGGTGCTGTACCTGACGGCGCGCGACGGCGCGGAGGACCGCGTCACCGGCCTGACGATCGGCGGCGACGGGTACATCACCAAGCCGTTCAGCCTGGAGGAGGTCATCGCCCGCGTGACCGCGGTGCTGCGCCGCACCCGTCCCGGCCGCTCCGACAGCGAGCTGCTGACCTGCGGCGACCTGACGCTGGACGTGGAGAGCCACGTCGTGCGGCGCGGGTCGCGGGTGGTGGATTTGTCGCCGACGGAGTTCCGGCTGCTGCACTACCTGATGCGCAACAGCGGGCGGGTGCTGTCGAAGGCGCAGATCCTCGACCAGGTGTGGTCGCACGACTTCGAGGGCGACGTCGGCGTGGTCGAGTCGTACATCTCGTACCTGCGGCGCAAGGTCGACTCGTCCGAGCCGCGGCTGATCCACACCGTGCGCGGGATCGGGTACATGATCCGCCCATGACGTTGCGCGCGCGGCTGGTGGTCGTGCTCGTCGCCCTGGTGGCCGCGGGCCTGGCCGGCACGTGGCTGGTCGGGTCCCAGGTGATGGAGAACTACCTGCTGCACCAGCTCGACGCCAGGCTGGACCGCGCGGTGTCGCTGCCGAGGTCGTTCCCGTTGCGGGACAACATGGTGCTGCGCGACGAGACCGGCGTCCTGGCGGGCACGCCCCTGCCCGGTCTGCCCGCGTTCGGGACGATGACGCCGGGCGAGCACGTGACCATCGGGTCGTCGCGGGTCGTGATGCGGCAGCTGGACGGCGACGAGCTGGTCGTCGCGCTCGACCAGTCGGACGTCGACCGCGCGGTGGACGACCTGCGGCTGGCGTTCCTGCTGATCAGCCTCGGCGCGTTGATCCTCGTGGGCATGGCGGGGTACGCGCTGGTCAGGGCGTCGATGCGGGCGTTGGAGGAGGTCGAGCAGGTCGCCGGGGAGATCGCGGCCGGCGACCTGTCGCGCCGGGTTCCGGTGCGGCGGCCGGGGTCCGAGGTGGGGCGGCTGGCGTCGGCGCTGAACACGATGCTGGGGCAGATCGAGCAGTCGTTCGCGGCGCGGGTGCGGTCGGAGAGCCGGATGCGGCAGTTCGTGGCGGACGCGTCGCACGAGCTGCGGACGCCGCTGACGTCGATCCGGGGCTATGCCGAGCTGTACCGGCAGGGCGCGGCCACCGATGCCGCCGAGGTGCTGAAGCGGATCGAGGACCACGCGTCCCGGATGGGCGTGCTGGTCGACGACCTGCTCCAGCTGGCGCGGCTGGACTCGGAGCAGCCGCTCGCGCTGTCCACTGTGGACCTGTTCGTGCCGGTCACGGATGCCGTCGTCGACGCGCGTCTGCGGGCCCCTGAGCGCGTTGTGTCGCTGACCCTTTCCGGACCCGTTGTCGTGCGGGCGGATGAGGCGCGGGTGCGGCAGGTGCTGACGAACCTGCTGGACAACGCCCTGATCCACACCCCGGCGGGGTCGCCGGTCGAGGTGCGGCTCTGGGACGGCGGGTTCTCCGTGGCGGACCACGGGCCCGGGATGACATCGGAGCAGGCCGCGCGGGCGTTCGAACGGTTCTACCGCGTGGACCCCGCCCGCGGCCCCGGCGGGACGGGGCTGGGGCTCGCGATCGTGGCCGCGCTGGTGGCGGCGCACGGGTGGCGGGTCGAGCTGGACACCGCGCCGGGTGAGGGCGCGGTGTTCCGAGTGCTGCTACGGCCTTGACCGGTTGGCCCAGTCGCGTTCGTAGTGCTCCTCGGGGAAGTCGCTCGGGCTGTCCCCCGCCGCGTGGGCGCGCTGGATCTCCTCGGCGTAGCGCTCGTTGCGCGCGCACCAGGGCGCGGCCGGGATGTACAGGACGTTGCCCCAGCCCTGCTGGTCCTCGACCGGCGCGACGCTGTGGACCATGTCGCAGTGCCACCAGACGGAGTCGCCGGCCCGCACGTCCGGGATGCCGCTGAGCGCCTGCGTGAGCAGTTCGTGGTACTGGGTGGAGACCGGGAAGACCTGGTTGACGGTCACGCCGCACATGTCGTCGTCCGGGACGTCGTCGAGCAGCGGGCGCAGCATCAGGTACGCCATCGCGCCGGGGATCGGCACGGTGTGCAGGACGCCCTGGTCGCGCCGCATGTCCGACAGCGCCGTCCAGCCCTGGAAGGTGCGGAACACCGAGCACATCGTGGTGCCGGGGTACTGCGGGCCGGTGGTGCGGTGGGCGGCGTCCCACGGGTCGTACCGCTCGGGCGTGCCGTCGAAGAGGTGCCGGAACGCCTGCTGGTACTCGCTCGTCATCCACAGGTCGAGCGTGCCGGGGTCGAGGTGGGTGCCGAGCCCGTTCGAGCTCGCGCCGGGCGGGCGGCGGCGGATGCGGTCCGGGTAGTGGACGTCCCTGGACGGGTCGAACCAGCCGTCGCTCTTCCAGACGCTGTTGAGGAACCGCTGCACGGTGGCCATGCGCTCGTGCTTGCGCGCCTCGTCCTGCGCCGGTGACCAGTAGATCGGGTAGATCTCGGGCTTCGAGCCGACGCTGCCGAAGAAGTCGTCGCCGGGGCCGCGGTAGTTCTCGAAGAACGCGTTGCTCTCGACGTAGTCCACGACGGACTTGTCCCAGCCCAGAGCCTGCTCGCGGTCGAAGTGGTTGCGCACGACCAGGCAGCCGCGCCGTTTCAGCTCGTCGGTCGGGGCGGTGCCGGCCTCGATGTCGGCGTAGTCGAGGACGGGCCACACGTCGTTGCCCCGCGACCGGATGTCGTCGACCTCCTCCTGGACCTGCTTCTCGACGACCGCGAACACCTCCTCGACGCTGCGGCCGGACGCCTCGATCCTCGCCCGGATCGCCTTCTTCACCTCCCTGACGGCTTTCGGCAGGTCGGCGGGTGTGGTCTCCCAACTCGGCAGCACGGCGACTCCTTCCAAGTAAGGCCTCCTAACTTGGAACTATGGCGTGTCCGCGCCTTGTGGGCAAGGGGTCTAACTAGAATGCGTTCCGTGACCAGGCCGTCCCAGGAGCTGCTGCGCTCGATCTCCGACGAGCACGTGCTGCGGTCGTTGATGACCTCACGGCGCCTGACGCGGGCCGAGCTGGCGGTCGTGACCGGCCTGTCGAAGCCGACCGTGAGCGAGAGCGTCCGCCGCCTGGTCGAGAGCGGCTTGGTCGCCGACACCGGCGAACGCACGCCCGGCGGCCGCGGCAAGGGCCGGGTGGGCTCGTTCTACGGCCTGGCCCCGGACGTCGGCGTCGCGCTGGTCGTGACGATCGCACCGGACGGCGTGACAGCGCTGTGCGTCGACGCGCACGGGGACGTGGTCTCGCAGACGCATCGCGCCATCGCGGGACCTCGTGACGTGGCCTCGGTTCTGCCTTCGGTCGCCGCGGAAACCGTTGCCGGACAGCACGTCCGCCTGTGCGCGGTGAGCGCGGCCGACCCGGTGGACCGGCGCACCGGCCGGCTCGTGCAGCTGCCCGACTCGCCGTTCCTGGTGGGCGACCTGGACCCGGTGGCGGTGCTCGCGCCGTTGCTGCACGGGCCGGTGGTCGTCGACAACGACGTGAACTGGGCGGCCCAGGCGGAGCTCGGGGTGCTGGGTGTCCCCGACTTCGCCTACCTGTACCTGGCCGAGGGCCTGGGCTGCGCGGTGGTGTCCGACGGCGAGGTGCGGCGCGGGCACTCGGGCCTGGCCGGGGAGATCTCCCACCTGATCACTTCCGGGCCGTCCGGCGCGGTGCCGTTCATCGAGGTGTTCGGCGAGCTGGGGTTGCGGCAGAGCGGCACCACGGCGATCGACGTCGATGCGTTGCTGCGCACGGATCCCGCCGTGCTGGCACGAGCCGTGGCCGGGGTGGTCACGGCGCTGGTGACGCTGGCCGACCCCGAGGTCGTGGTCGTCGGCGGGTCGTGGGGACCTGCGCTGCTGGACCCGATCCGCGACGAGTGCGCGCGCTTGCCGCGTCAGGTGTCCGTGACAGCGGCGTCGGTGGCGGAACCTTCGTTGGCCGGGGCGAGAGCGGCCGCGCTGGACCTGCTGCGGACGGCGCTGGTGGAGGCCGCGAAGGCCTGACTCACTTCCTGGCGGCCCAGACGGTGCGTTCGGTGCGCAGCGCCAGGTCGTCGCGGCGCAGGGCTTCTTCGACCGCTTCGGGTTCGAGCCGGCGGCGCAGGACCGCTCGCGCGTACCGTTCGACGGCCGGCGACCGTTCCAGGTGGACGGTGACGGTCTGCTCGCCCTCGACGGTGAAGCCCGCCCCGGTCAGGATCGGACCCCAGTCGGCGCCGCGGTGCGGCAGGCGGTCGTCGTGCTCGACGCGGTCCTCCGGGAAGAACTGCGGCATGCCGGCCATCTCCACCACGGCGAGCACACCGCCGGGCGCGAGCGCCTCGCGCGCCCGGCGCAGGGTGCGGTCCGGGTCGGCCAGGTGGTGCAGGGAACCCGACGCCCACATCAGGTCCGGGGCGCCGAGGTCGGGCCAGCCGGCGTCGAGGTCGGCCTGGACGGTGTGGACGCGGCCGTCCACGCCCAGCTCGCAGGCCCGGCCGTGCAGGCGCCCGAGGTGCTCGGCCGACGAGTCGACGGCGGTGACCCGCGCCCGCGGGAACGCCGCCAGCAGCGCGAACGTGCCCGCGCCGGTGCCGGCGCCCAGGTCGGCGATGTGGCGCGGGTCCGTCACGGGCAACCAGCCGATGATCGTGGCGGTCTGTTCGGCGAGCAGCTCCGCGTCCAGGTCGAGGATCTCCGCCTGACCGGCGTCGTG
>NZ_DASVFL010000294.1:0-35665 GCF_036380075.1 Lentzea sp.
GTACACCTCGGGCACCCGCAGGTCGAAGCTGATCACGACTCGCAGATCCCCGGTGTGCCAAGGCGGTCGCCGCTGCACGTCGACTTGCCTGCGTGACTCCAGGGCGAGTTGGACGAGCCGGCCGAGCGCGCTGTCAATGCGGCGCTGGACGGTGCGCGGATCGACGAACGTCAGGTCCGCGACTTCCTTGATCCGTTCCTGGTACATCTTCGGCACGGTGGCGGCGCTGAGGCCGAGCGCCGCTCGCAGCAGGTACTGCTGGTCGGGGTTGCACTGGGTCACCAGGGCGCTCAACTGGCCGCGCACCTTGCGACGGACGCGCTCGCCCGTGTCACCCTCCTCCACAGCGCACAACCAGCGCAGGCCTTTGCCCACGCGCGGTTCGATGTCGTCCGTCTCGACGCCGAGCCCTTTCCGGAGCGTCTTCAGCTCCCCCAACAGCTGATCGGCGGGAAATCTCATCGCACCTCCGTCGGGAACGGGCGTGAACTCTAGCCCTGTCGATCACCGGCGACATCAGTCAAGTGCAACTCCGGCGTTGATATCACCCGAACGGCTGGTCAGCGCTCCGGCGCCCTGTCCACTTCTGTGTCCCGTTGCTCGGCGTTGTCCGGAATGAGCGCAGCAAGCCGTTCGACCTCCTCCGCCTCGGTCGCACCAAGACGGGTGTAGAGCTCGTGCGCCTGCCGCATCTCCTGCCTTGCCGCGGATGCGTTGCCCAGTGCGGCCGCCGCACGACCGAGACCGGCGTGCGCACGCGCAAGTTCATAGGTGCTCCCCTGCCGCACCGCCGATGCGAGCGCCTGCCGATGCACCTGATCGGCCTGCTGCGGGTCGCCTGCGGCGTTGTGCACTTCGCCGAGGACGTTCAGCGCCATCACCACGTCCAGCTCGGCGTCCGCGGCGGAGAACAGCTCCATCGCCTCGGCGACATAGGTCTTCGCGTCCTCGAACCGGCCCAGTGGGATCGCGAAGACCGCCATGCCGCGCAACGTGATGCCGGCGTTGACGTGCGCCTCGACCTGCCGGTAGTTCGCCAGCGCCAGCGCGGCGATCTCGAGTGCCTCGGTGTGTTTGCCGCGACGGTGCAGCACCCACGCCTCGTTGCCGAGCGCGTTGCTCACCCCCCGCAGGTCGCCGATCTCCTCGAACAGTTCACGGGCACTGACGTAGTGCGGCTCAGCCCCCTCGGCATCGCCGCGTTCGAGCAACGCCATGCCAAGGTTGTTGTGCGTCAACGCTTCCGCTCGCAAGTCACCGAGCCGCCGCGCCGCGACCAGCGCCAGCTCGTGCGTGCCGACCCATGCGTCCCAGTCCTTGGTGAGGAAGAAGAACCCGCGCAACGTATACGCGAGCTGCCAGCGCCGTCCGTCCAGTTCGGACTCGTCGATGCGCAGGAGCTCGACGAACGTGTCACGTCCGGCGTGCAACCAGACGAGTGCTTCCTCGCGGGAGCCGAAATTGTGGACGTGACGCGGGATCCCGTCCAGGCCGACCCGGAACCGGTGCGGTGTGAGCTGCCGGTCCGCCAGCTCCGCGGTGTGCAGGTGATGGTCGAAGTACCTCGTCATCGCCTCGCGGCGCGCGGCGTCGCCGTCTTCCTCGCGCACCAGCTCGGCCGCGTACACCCGCAGCAGGTCGTGCACCTCGATGCGCCCCTGCCCGCGTTCGCGCACCAACCGTGCCCGCGCCAGCACTCCGACCGTCCGGCTCGCTGCGGTCGCAGGAACGTCCAGCAACGCCGCCACCGCGCGCTTGTCGAACTCCCGGCCGGGAACCAGGCCCAGCAACCGGAACAGCCGCGCGGCTTCCGCAGGCAGCTGCCGGTAGGACCATGAGAAAACCGATCGCACAGCAGTGCGCGGGTCGTCGCCGGTGTCGAGCACGTCCAGCCGCGCGTGCTCGTCGTTCAGCTCCTCGACGAGCTCGGCGACCGTGACGTCCGGCGAACTCAGCACAAGCCCGGAAGCGATCCGCAAAGCCAGCGGCAGGTACGCGCACAACCGCGCCAGTTCGACTGCCGTCTCGGGCTCACTGCCCAGCCGCGGCCCGATCAACGTGTGCAGCGCCTGCAACGCCTCCTGCTCGCTGAACACGTCGAGCCGAACCTGCTCGGCCCCTTGATCGACCACGAGCCCGGTCAGGTTCGCCCGGCTGGTGATCACCACCGCACACGACCCGGTACCCGGCAGCAAGGGACGTACTTGATCTTCTGACCGTGCGTTGTCCAGCAACAGCAACAGCCGCCGCCCGCTCACCAGCGACCTGAACACCGCCGTCCGCTCGCCGACCTCGGACGGGATCATCTCCGCCGGCACTCCCAGCGCCCGCAGGAAAGCGGCCAGCGCCTCCCCCGCCGTGACGGGCGCCCCAACCCCGTACCCGGACAGGTCGACGTAGAGCTGTCCGTCCGGGAAGTCCTCCACGACCCGGTGCGCCCAGCACACGGACACGGTCGTCTTCCCCACACCCCCCATGCCGGACACGACCACGAGCGAGCTGACCCCCGTCGGCGCACCGGCCGCGTCCTCCAGGAACGAGTCGAGCGCGGCCAGCGCGTCGGCACGTCCGGTGAACCCCCTAGGCACCGGAGGCAGCTGCCGCGGCACCACCGAATGCTCGCCGGGCGCCGCGTGCAGGTGCACGTCACCCTCGATCGTCCCGGCCTGCACGACCACACCGGAGGACGTACCGCTCATGACGTTGTGAGTCATCGCCCGCTCCCGCGCCGCCGTCCGCCACCACGTGGATCACGAGAGCACACCAGCCATCGACGGGCACACCGCCGTCCGCGCCATGCCCCTTCGCCGGGAATCGGCTCACCGGCCCGGCGCCGGGAACTTGGCGATGATCCGGTCGGCCAGCTCAATCGCGACCCGGTCGACCATCCCAACCAGCTCCGCAGAGGTCAAAGACTCGTCTGCGCCGAGCCTGACCGGCGGCGTGTCGTGCATCGGCATGCTCGCGTAGCTGCTGGTGAGGTCTTGAACCTCCCCTCGTCGCACGAAGCCGACTGGCGCGATACCGGCCGTCGGCACCACCGTCGCGGGAAGAGCCGGGCCGAGACCCGCGAGTGCCGCCAGCATGAGCTGGATCTTGCGCACGGCGTCGTCGCGGATCAGCACCCTGCCGATCCTTGCTTCGGGCAGGGTCATCCACGCGGAGCGTTGACCGGTTCTGAGCACGGCCATCCCACCGCCGGCAGCGTTGTGCGGCGCACGCGACGAGACTCGGACGACCCCGTCTGCCGAAGTCGCGTCGACTCCGGATCGAACGTCCAAGATTCCACACGAACCCGCATAGAGGGCGAGCTGTTCTCCTAGCGCAAGCATCCTGCTCATCGGGATCCTCGCATCACCGACGGGGGCCACGTGCACTTCGAGGGTGCCGGGCCACTGAGACGGCCATGCCCTGTCCAAAGCTTCGATGTCGTCCCGCCACAGGACCTCGACGTCAGCCGGCAGGACCCGCCAGTTCGGCTCGGAGGACCGAGCCGGCGCGGAGATGAGAGAAGACGGGTCGAGCTGTGAGAACGACGGAGGTTGCCCGAGAGCGGGCCTGAGGACCCTCGGGCGGTTGAAGATCACCCTGAGCAGACCGTCGACGCCCTCACGCGACAGCTCGTCGACCTCGTAGTGGTCGACTCCGTTCGGCTGCAGGACGTCCGGAATCTCCGCCACCGCCCCACCGGGCAGGACGACTGCCAGCAGCTTCGGTCGCCACTTCGCGCGGTCGCCTTGCAGGAGGTCGCGGATCACGGACATCTCGGACTGTGCCCCTCGGTTCTCCGCGGGCGCGGCCCTGCCGTCACCTGCGATCTTGCATTGCGGGGACGCCACGATGATCGTGTAGTCCGAACCCGTGATGTGCTCGTGGGCCCAGGCGTACCAGTCCTGCGGCCGGTTTTCAGCCCACTGGTCGAGCTCGGTCCGCACGCCGTGTTGCGTCAGCAACGTCGCGAGAGCCAGAACCTGGTCCTTGTGCCGCTGTGAATCGTGGGTGTAGGCGACGAACACCGTGGGGTGCGGCGCGTCTGAGTCTGAGGCGACCATCGCCGGAAAGCTTAGTCGCCGCGCTTCGGCCTGCGCGCCTGACTTGCGACGTTCGACGTGAGCCGAACGGGGCATTTCCGCGGACGAGCGTCCCGAATCCGTCCTGACCTCCTCTAATGCTTGCGACGGGCCCCTGCACCCGCGCACCACGCGCGGGCATCGCCCGCTAGGGAGTGTTGGAGGAACAGTGTTTCTGCGTTCACGTTCTCGCCTGCGCACCGCGGCCATCGCCGCGGTCGTGGGCGCCGGCGTCCTGACGGCGGCGTCCCCCGCCGCCGCGGCGCCTCTCGCGGGCACACGCGCGTACCTGGTCATCACGGCGCCGGGTGCCACGGCCGGGGCCGCCCAGGCGATTGCGGACAACAGCGGCACGGTGTGGAGCACCTACGACGCGATCGGCGTTATCGTCGCGCACTCCGGTGCCACGGACTTCGCCGGCAACATGCGCGCTGTCAGCGGTGTGCAGAAGGTCGGTGCCACGCGCACGACGGACATCCCCACCGAGGCGGCCAACCCGCCGATCCCGACTGCTCCCTCGCAGGCGACGCCGGCGACGAGCGAGCCGGTGCGCACGGACATGTCGCAGATCGGTGCCGACAAGGCGTGGGCGGTCAACCAGGGCTCGTCGAGCGTCACGGTCGGTGTGCTGGACACGGGTGTCGACGACCTGCACGACGACCTCAAGGCCAACTTCGACTCCGCCAACTCCGCGTCGTGCGCCTACGGCAAGCTCGATACGCGCACGGGTTCGTGGCGGGACACGGACACGCACGGCACGCACGTCGCGGGCACGATCGCGGCGGCCAAGAACGGGCGGGGCGTGGTAGGTGTCGCGCCCGGCGTGAAGATCGCCTCGGTGCGCATCGCGGAGAAGCCGAGCGGGCTGTTCTTCGCCGAGAACACCATCTGCGCCATGGTCTTCTCCGGTGACCGCGGCTTCGAGGTGACCAACAACAGCTACTACACCGACCCGTGGCTGTTCAACTGCCCGGACAACGCCGACCAGGACGCGATCCTGGAGGGCGTGAAGCGCGCGGTGGCCTACGCCGAGGGCAAGGGCGTGCTGAACGTCGCGGCGGCGGGCAACGAGAACTACAACCTCGCGAGCAAGACGCGCGACACCACGAGCCCCAACGACTCCACGCCGGCGCAGCGGAACATCACCAACTCGTGCCTGAGCGTGCCGACCGAGGTCTCCGGCGTCGTCAGCGTCGCGTCGATCACCTCGTCCAACGGCAAGTCGTCGTTCTCCAACTACGGCACCGACAAGATCCACATCGCGGCGCCCGGTGACAGCGTCTACTCCACGGTCCCCGGCGGCCGCTACGGCTCCAAGTCCGGCACGTCGATGGCCTCCCCGCACGTCGCGGGCGTCGCGGCGCTGCTCAAGTCGGCCAACCCGACGGCCACGCCGGCACAGCTGCGGGCCCTGCTCGCGACCCAGGCGGACGACCTGAGCTGCACCGACAGCCGGTGCAGCGGCACGACGGCCAAGAACAACTTCTTCGGCGAGGGCCGCGTCGACGCGCTCGCCGCCGTCGGCACCGGCACGCCCCCTCCCGGCGGCGCCTCGTTCGAGAACACCGCCGACGTCGCGATCCCGGACGCCGGCGCGGCCGTGACCAGCCCGATCACCGTCTCGGGCGTCACGGGCAACGCCCCGGCGACGCTCAAGGTCGACGTCAACATCGTCCACACCCACCGCGGTGACCTGGTCATCGACCTCGTCGCCCCGGACGGCACGGCGTACCGGCTCAAGGGTTCGGGCAGCGACTCGGCCGACGACGTCGTCGCGACGTACACCGTGAACGCCTCCAGCGAGGTCGCGAACGGCACCTGGAACCTGCGGGTGCAGGACGTCGCACGTCAGGACACCGGCTACATCAACTCGTGGAAGGTCACTTTCTGACCGGCATTCGGACGAAAGTCGGCCCGCACGGCTAACTCAGGTCCCCACCAGCAGCGATAGCAGTGACGTGGAACCCGACCTGTGGTCGATGGCCGCGCAGGCCCTCGACGAGCACGAGCACGACCTCGTTCTGGCCCGGCTGGCGGGCGCCGTCGTCCAGCCGGGCCAGACCGCGCGCCTCGCGAGGGGCGAGCGGGACGTCGTGTTCCTGCTGCCCGACCGGCTCGTGCTCGTGCGGCCCGACCCGTTCTGGTCGGGGTCCTACGAGCGGACCGCGATCATGCGCATCATGCTCGCCGCCGGGCACGTGCAGTTCGACGTGACCGGCGGCGACAGCGTCGAGTTCTGGATCGACACCGACCTCTCCCCCGCCGAGCCGTTCATCGAGCAGGCGCAGACGTGGCTGACGCCGAAGAAGTCCTCGTCGGGCGGTGCCGTCGTCGCGTTCGGTCTCGCGATCATCGTCGCGCTGCTGTTCGTCTTCGGCCCGATGGACCTGATGCCGCAGGACGACCGGCTCACCGTCCGGTCGAGCTGCAGCGACTTCCTGCGAGCGGGCGGCGACGAGCAGGTGGAGCTGCTGCGAAGACTCTTCGGTCAGCTGGGCAGACCGGACGAAGCCGAGAAGCCGATCACGCTGGACGCCTCGCGCCGGCACTGCGGTGAGCACGGGTCGTCCACCCTCGACTCGCTCGTCACCGGCAAATGAGACCTACAGTGCTGGTGTGTTCGACACCCGCCAGCTCGAGGTCTTCGCGACGGTCGCCAGGACCGGTTCGTTCAGCGCGGCCGCGCGGGCGTTGCACTGCAGCCAGCCCGCCGTGAGCCAGCAGATGCGCGCGCTGGAACGCCAGGTGGGCGGGCCGTTGTTCGTGCGCACGGGCCGTGGCCTGCACCTCACCGAGGCCGGGCGGATCCTCGCCGAACGGAGCTCGCGCCTGCTCGACGAGCTCGCGGTGACTCACCAGCAGGTCAGCGCCGTCGCCACGCACGACATCGGCACCATCCGCATCTGCGCGTTCCCGAGCGCCAACGTCGCCCTGGTGCCCGCGGCGGCCGCGATCCTCGCCCAGGAACGTCCCGGCCTGCGCCTGGAACTGGTCGAGGAGGAACCGCCGGAGTCGTTCGCGCTGCTCAGGAGCGGCGAGGTCGACGTCGTGATCAGCTTCAGCTACCGGGACGAACCGCAGGACGACACCGCGGTCAACGGGATGCTGCGGGTGCCGTTGCTGCGCGAACCGCTCGCGTTGCTCGTCCCGGCCGGCCACCGGCTCGCGGGCCGCGGTCGAGTCTCGCTCGCGGATGCCGCGGAGGAACGCTGGATCGCCGGTTGTGTCCGGTGCCAGAGCGCCGTCCACCAAGCCTGCGCGGCGGCCGGGTTCGTGCCCGACATCACCTGCTCCACCGACGACAACCTGGCGATCCAGAGCCTCGTCACGGCCGGGCTGGGCGTGGCGCTCGTGCCGCGGTTGCTGCTGTCGTTCCTGCAGCACCCGGGCTTGACGGCGGTCGACGTGGAGTCGTCGGCGGAGCGGCTCACCGCCCTCTACACGTGGCCGGACCTGATCAAGCTGCCGATCATGCGGGCCACCGTGGACGCGCTCATCTCCGCGTCGGCCGCGAAGGCATAAGCCAGACTTATACGGCCCCAAGAAATCACCATCTACTGCGCATAGGCGACGACCCCCACCGTTGCGGTCATGGGGATCACCAGGACCACTCCGCGCACGTCCGGCTCCGCGGTGCCCGGACTCGTCCTGGTCGCCGCGGGTGTCGCGGTCGCGATGGCCGTGTCCCTCGTGCAGCCGTCGGTCAGCGCGCTGACGGTGGCGGTGCTGCTCGGGGCCGTCGTGGCCAACGTGATGACGCTGCCGCAGTCGATGACCCCCGGCATCAAGCTGGCGGGCCGCCGGCTGCTGCGGCTCGGTGTGGTGCTGCTCGGGCTGAAGCTGGTCTTCCAGGACGTCCTCAAGCTCGGCTACGAGATCCTGGCGCTCGCCGTCGTGGCCGTGGTGGTGACGTTCGTGGTGACGCGGTGGCTCGGCCGGGTGCTCGGCGTGAGCGAGGGCCTGTCGCTGCTGATCGCCACCGGGTTCTCGATCTGCGGCGCCTCCGCGGTCGCCGCGATGAACAGCGTCCGCGAACAGGACGAGGAGGACGTCGCCAAGGCGCTCGGACTGGTCACGCTCTTCGGCACGATCGCGATGTTCAGCCTGCCCGCGCTCTACTCGCTGACCAGCCTCTCGCCTGCCCAGTACGGCGTGTGGGCGGGCGGCAGCGTGCACGAGGTCGCGCAGGTCGTGGCCGCCGCCGGACCGGTCAGCGGTGCACTCGCCATCGCCGTGGCGGTGAAGCTGACGCGAGTGGTGCTGCTCGCACCGATGCTCGCCGCGGTGAGCTTCGCCGAACGGCTCAAGTACCCGGCCACCGGCCAACGCCCGCCTCTCGTGCCGTTGTTCGTGCTCGGCTTCCTCGCGATGGCGGCGGTGCGCGCGACCGGTCTGCTGCCCGAGGTCGTGCTGACGACGGCGACGTTCGTGGACAACGTGCTGCTGGCGGCGGGCATGTTCGCGCTCGGCACGGCCGTGCGCCTGCGTTCCCTGCTCCGCTCCGGCCCGGCGGTGCTGCTGCTGGGCCTGCTCTCCACGGTGCTGATCACCGTCCTGGTGCTGACGGGAACGGTGCTGGTCAGCTGATCCCTCGAAGGAGGAGCCGCTCATGACGCACAGCCTGCTCTCCCCCACGGCCACGCTCCTGGTGGGTTCGCTCCGGGCCGCGATCGCGCGCGGCGGCGACGACGAGGCCGTCGCCGCACGGGTGTCGCGGACGCTCGCCGGGCACCTGACCGACCCGTTCCTGCTGAGCGCCGCGCAACGCGAACCCGACCCCACCGCCTACCGCCAGCACGTCCTGCACGTCGAACCCGACGGCAGCTTCTCCGTCGTGGGACTGGTCTGGCTGCCCGGTCAGGAGACGTGCATCCACGACCACGTGTCGTGGTGCGTCGTCGGCACGTACGTCGGAGAAGAAGAGGAGACCACCTACCGGCTGCGTGGCGACCGGCTGATCCCGTTGCGCGTCAACAAGACCCCGGAAGGCGTCGCGTCCCACCTCGTGCCGCCGGGCGACATCCACAAGGTGTGCAACAACTCCAGCTCGGTGGCGATCTCGATCCACGTCTACGGCGCGGACATCGGCGTGCTGGGCAGCAGCATCCGGCGGCGCTACGACCAGCCCGTCAGGGCTTGGTGATCCCCCGCTCGATCGCGCCGCAGGCGAAGTCGACCAGCCGGTCCGGCTCGACCCCGTTGATGCGGGCGCCCTGCAGCAGCAGGTCGTCCGCGAGGCCGATCAGCGTGTCCCACACCCAGTGCGGCAGCGCCGGGTCGTCCACCAGCTCCCGGCCGGACGCCTCGGCCGTCTCCCGCAACGCCTTCGCGAGCGCCTTCAGCGTCTCGCGGTAGTCCCGCGCCGACCCGGAGACCTCCTTGCCACGGCGGCCGCCGGAGAGCACCTTCGCCTCCCACTGCGCCGCGGACCGCCCGAACCGGCGCCAGAACTCCGTGACGAGCGGCTGGACCTCCTTCAGCACACCGACGACGCCGAGACCCCGGTCGACCGAGGCGAGGGCGCGTTGCAGCTCGTCGTGGCGGCGTTCCATCAACGCCGCGAACACGTCCTCCTTGCCGGAGAAGTACTGGTAGACGGTGCCGGAGCTGACGCCCGCGCCCACCGCGACCGCGCGCATGGTCAGGCCCGCGTAGCCCTGCTCCTCCAGGATCAGCTCGGCCGACGACAGGATGTCCCGCCGCCTGCCCTCCGCGTCCCCCCACGCCGTCTGCTCGGTGCCCACCCCCGCAGCCTACTTCGAACAACGTTCAGAACCATATTGAACGTTGTTCGGTTTACCCCTACCGTGGTGGGCGCGGAGGTGAGCGCGTGGACCACCTGGACACCCTGGAAGCGGAGAGCATCGACGTCTTCCGCGAGGCCGTGGCGGAGAGCGAACGACCGGTGCTGCTGTACTCCATCGGCAAGGACAGCTCGGTGCTGCTCCACCTGGCACGCAAGGCCTTCCACCCGTCGAAGCCGCCGTTCCCGCTGCTGCACGTCGACACCACGTGGAAGTTCCGCGAGATGATCGCGTTCCGGGACGCCACGGCGCGCCAGCTCGGCCTGGAGCTGATCGTGCACCGCAACCCGGACTGCGTGGCGGCGGGCATCAACCCGTTCGACCACGGCTCCGCCCGGCACACCGACCTGTGGAAGACCCAGGGCCTGCGGCAGGCGCTCGACGAGCACCGCTTCGACCTCGCGTTCGGCGGCGCCCGCCGGGACGAGGAAGCCTCCCGGGCCAAGGAAAGGGTCTTCTCGTTCCGCACGGCGCAGCACCGGTGGGACCCCAGGAACCAGCGGCCCGAGCTGTGGCGGCTCTACAACACGCGGGTCGCGCCCGGCGAGAGCATCCGGGTCTTCCCGCTATCCAACTGGACCGAGCTCGACGTCTGGCGGTACGTCGAACGCGAGCGGATTCCCGTGGTGCCGCTGTACTTCGCCGCCCCGCGCCCCGTCGTCGACCGCGACGGCCTGCTGATCATGGTCGACGACGGGCGCATGCCGTTGACCGAGGAACCGCGCCAGGAGCTCGTCCGGTTCCGGACGCTCGGCTGCTACCCGCTGACCGGTGCCGTGCGCAGCGAGGCGCGGACCGTGGCGGAGATCGTCGAGGAGATGCGGACCGCGACGACGTCCGAACGCCAGGGCCGGCTGATCGACCACGACGGGAGCGGGTCCATGGAGCGCAAGAAGCGGGAGGGCTACTTCTGATGGAGCTCCTGCGGTTCATCACCTGCGGCAGCGTCGACGACGGCAAGAGCACGCTGATCGGCCGCCTGCTGTACGAGTCGAAACTGCTGTACGCCGACCACCTGGCGGCCTTGGAGGCCGACTCGCGGCGGGTCGGCACCCGCGGCGGCGAACTGGACTTCGCACTGCTCGTGGACGGACTGGCCGCCGAACGCGAGCAGGGCATCACCATCGACGTCGCCTACCGGTTCTTCGCCACCGAGGCGCGGCGCTTCATCGTCGCGGACACGCCGGGCCACGAGCAGTACACGCGCAACATGGCCACGGGCGCGTCCACGGCCGAGGCGGCGGTCATCCTGCTCGACGCGCGCAAGGGTGTGCTCGACCAGACCCGCCGGCACGCCAGGATCGTGTCGCTGATGGGCATCCGGCACGTGGTGCTGGCCGTGAACAAGCTCGACCTCGTCGGCTACTCCCGCGAGGTCTTCGACCGGGTCAGCGGGGCGTTCGCGGAGTTCGCCGCCGAACTGGACCTCACCGAGATCACCGGCGTGCCGATGTCCGCGACCGAGGGCGTGAACGTGGTCGACCGCAGCGAGCTGACGCCGTGGTATGACGGGCCGACGTTGTTGCAGTGGCTGGAAACGGTCGACACCGGCAAAAAGTCGGACGGCCCGTCGCGGTTCCTCGTGCAGTGGGTCAACCGGCCGGACTCGGCGTTCCGCGGCTTCTCCGGACGGGTGCTGGGCGGCACGCTGCGCGCCGGCGACGAGGTCTGCGCGAACGGCCGCAAGTCCACTGTGGAGCGCATCGTCACGATGGACGGCGATCTCTCCACAGCACCAACGGGTTCGTCGGTCACCGTCGTGCTCGCCGACGACGTGGACGTGAGCCGCGGTGACGTGCTGGCCGCCGCGTCGGACCCGCCGGGCGTCGCCGACTCGTTCCAGGCGCACCTCGTGTGGATGGACGAGACGGGCCTGCTGCCCGGCAGGCAGTACCTCGCCAAGATCGGCGCCCGCACGGTCGGGTTCACCGCGACCAAGGCGTTGCGGCTCAACGAGATCGGCGTCGACACCGTGCACTTCGACGCGCCCGTGCCGTTCGAGGGCTACCGGACGAACCGCGACCTCGGGTCGTTCGTCGTGCTGGACCGGCTCTCCAACGCCACGGTCGGCGCCGGGATGATCGACTTCGCGCTGCGGCCGGCGAACGTCCGCTGGCAGACCCTCACCGTCGACAAGCGGGCACGGGTCGCGCGCAACGGGCACCGGCCGTGCGTGGTGTGGCTGACCGGGCTGTCGGGAGCGGGCAAGTCCACGATCGCCGACCTGGTCGAGAAGGCGCTGCACGCCGAGGGCAGGCACACGTTCCTGCTGGACGGCGACAACGTGCGGCACGGCCTGAACTCCGACCTCGGGTTCAGCAACGCCGACCGCGTCGAGAACATCCGGCGCATCGCCGAGGTGGCCGCGCTGATGGTCGACGCCGGGCTGATCGTGCTGGTCTCGTTCATCTCGCCGTTCCGGGCGGAACGGGCGCTCGCCCGCGACCTGGTCGGCGAGAACGAGTTCTGCGAGGTCTTCGTGGACACCCCGCTGGAGGTCGCGGAGCGGCGCGACCCGAAGGGCCTGTACCGCAAGGCCCGGCGCGGCGAGCTGCCGAACTTCACCGGCATCGACTCGCCCTACGAACCACCGGCCGAGCCCGAAGTCCGGCTCGACACGACAGCACTCAGCCCGGAAGCGGCCGCAGGGGTCGTGGTGGCCAGGCTTCGCGCGCTCGGCGTCTGTTGAACGTTGTCCGGAATCGTGTACGTTCCACTAGAACACGTTCTAAATTCGGGAGGCGGTCGTGCCGGACCAGGCGTGGTCGGAGTTCTGCCGGGCACTGGAGAAAGCCGGTGAGGTGGTCCTCTCCGGGCCGGACACGCCGCTGGACCGCGCGGAGGGGTACCGCTACCTCGCCCGGCTCACCCGCGAGATGCTCTACTCCTGCCTGGACAACGCCGATCCCGACTTCCCGCGCTTCCACGAGCTCGACCTCGTGAAGATCGGCGCGGACAACCCGGACAACGTCTACCTGTCCGCGAACATCCGGGGCGACCGCACCTATCGGATCACCGGCGAGCGCGGCACCATCGCGTACTTCAGCATCGGCTCCAAGGCCAACCGGTACGCCAAGGACGGCACGATGGCGTCGACCGGGGAGCTGTCCGACGCCGACCTGGCGGTCGCGCCCGACGGCACGGTGGAGATCATCGCGAGCGCCACCGAACAGCCCGGCAACTGGCTGCCGCTGGCCCCCGACTCCACCGGGCTCGTCGTCCGCCAGACGTACCTCGACCGCACCACCGAGACACCGGGCTCCTGGCACATCGAGCAGGTCGGCGGGCCCTCGACGCCGGCGGGCCTGACACCCGAGTTCCTGGCCAAGGCGTTGCAACGCGCATCCCTGTCCGTGCACGGAACCGCGGCCACGTTCGCGCACTGGACCCGCACGTTCATGGCGCGCCCCAACGAGCTGCCCGACTTCGGCCAGGACATGTTCCAGCGCGCCGGCGGCGACCCGGAGATCTTCTACCTGCACGGCTACTGGACGCTCAAGCCCGGCGAGGCCTGGGTGGTCGAGACCGACGTGCCCGACTGCCCGTACTGGAACTTCCAGCTGGACAACTGGTGGATGGAGTCGCTCGACCACCGCCGCCGGATCACCGTCAACAAGCACACCGCGGCGCTCTCGCCCGACGGCCGCCTGACGATCGTCGTGGCCGCGGAGGACCCCGGCGTCGGCAACTGGGTCGACACCTGCGGCCACGACTCCGGCACGGCGTTGCTGCGCTGGCTCGGCGCCGCCGAACACCCGATCCCGAAGTGCCGCGTGGTGCCCCTGGAGGAGGTCCGATGACGGTCACCACCGAGCTGAACGTCTCCGAGCTGGTCGAGAAGGCCCGGGCGAAGACCGGTCTCTCCGACTTCGGCGACGACTGGTTCCGCGAGCCCCTGGACGTGCTCGTCCGCAGCCTCAACACCGAGGCCGCGCTGTCACCGTTGGGCTACGAGCTGACCAAGCACCGCCTCACCGCGCTGCTCTCGGACCGGTTGCGGCTGCGCGGGCTGCAGCGCGCGAACCCCGAGGTGCTCGACGTCGACGTGCGGGTGGCGGCGGAGATCTGCGGCCTGCCGCGCACCGGTTCGACGCTGCTGCACCGGTTGCTGTCGGCCTCCCCGCAGGTCACGTCCACGCTGTCGTGGGAGGTCGCGTACCCGCTGCCGTTCCCCGGCGAGAGCCCCGCGGCCGAGCTGCGCAAGAACCGGGCCAGGGAACGGATGCAGGTCTTCGCGCAGCTCTCCCCCGACTTCGGCGACCTGCACACGGTGGTGTGGGACGGGCCGGAGGAAGACGTGATCCTGCTCGACCGGACGTTCGTGTCGATGAGCTTCGACTCGTTCTACCGGGTGCCTGCCTACGGCGACTGGCTTCGCTCGGCCGACCACCGGCCCGCCTACCGCGAGCTGCGCGAGTGGCTCCAGGTGTTGCAGTGGCAGAACCCCGGCCGCACCCAGCCGTGGGTGCTCAAGTCGCCGCACCACCTGACCGCCGTCGACACGGTCCTGGACGAGTTCCCGACGTGCAAGATCGTGATGACGCACCGGTCACCGGTGAACGCCGTCCCGTCGTACGCCTCGATGGTGCGCGCGATGTCCTCGCAGTACAGCGACAACGCCGATCCCGTCCTCATCGGACGGTACTGGTCGCGGCGGTTCGCCAAGACTTTGCAGGACTTCGCCTCCGCACGACAGGCGCGACCCGGCCGGTTCGTCGACGTGCGGTTCGCCGACACCGTCGGCAAACCCGTCGAGGTGGCCCGGCAGGTGCTCGACGAGCTGGGCCTGCCCGCCGGACCCGCCGACGACGCGGCGTTCGAGGCGTACCTGGCGCACAACCGCACCGAACGGCACGGCTCGCACTCCTACACGCCCGAGGACTTCGGCCTGTCCGAGGACCGGCTGCGGCGTGACTTCGCCTTCTACACGGAGGTCTACCTGTGATGCTCCAGGACGAGGTCGTGGTCGTCACCGGCGTCGGTCCCGGCCTCGGCTCGAAGCTGGCCGTCCGCGCCGCGGCCGAGGGGGCGAAGGTCGTCATGGCCGCGCGCTCCGCCGACGTGATGAAGCAGGTCGAGAAGGACGTGCTGGGCGCCGGCGGCGAGGCCGTCGGCGTGCAGTGCGACGTCCGGCGGCCCGAGGACGTCGAGAAGCTGGTCGGGACGGCGGTGGACCGGTTCGGCACGATCACCGGCCTGGTGAACTCGGCGTTCGGGCACCCCGGGTTCGCCGACCTGCTGGAGACGCCGGAGAAGGCGATCCGGCGGTCGATGGACATCATCCTGTTCGGCGCGCTGAACGTGACCCGCGCGGTCGTGCCGCACATGAAGGCCGCCGGGCGGGGTTCGATCGTCAACATCGGCACGATGACCACCCGCAAGCCGATGCGCGGCGAGGCCGGGTACGCGGTCGCGAAGGCCGCGATGGCGACCGCGACCCAGTTCCTGGCGCTGGAGCTGGGCGAGCACGGCATCCGCGCGAACCAGGCCGTCCTGGGCTGGCTCGACGGGCCGGGCGTCCGCTTCTACCTCAAGCTCACCGCGGACGCGCGCGGACTGTCCGAACAGGACGTCTACGACGAGATCGCCGCGCGCAACCCGCTGGGCCGCATCCCGGCCGACGAGGCGTGCGCGGGCGCGGTGCTGTTCCTGCTGTCCCGGCTGGCCTCCGAGGTCACCGGCGCGGTCCTGGACGTCAACGGCGGGGAGTACATGCCGGCATGAGCGACCTGCTGATCGAGTCCGTGACCGTGGAGATCGACGCGCCCGCCGAGTTCGCCTGGGCGGTCCTGCTCGACTACCCGAACTACCCGCGCTGGAACCCGTACACCGTCGCCGTCGACACGACGCTGGAGATCGGCACGCCGATCGACCTCACCCTGCCCAAGCCCGACGGCGGCGAGGGCACGTGGGTGAGCCGCGAGTACGTCCGCGCCGTCGAGCCGCCCCGGCTGCTGCGCTACGACACCGGCGACACGTTCCCCGGCCTGCTCGGCGTGCGCGACCAGGTGATCACGCCGCTCGGGCCGGACCGGTGCGGCTACCGGACGTTCGAGACGTTCACCGGCGAGTACGCGGAGGCCGTGTTCGCCGCTCAGGGCGCCTACGTCAAGAACGGCTTCGACTCGGTCGCGCACGCGCTGCGGGAGAGGGTGGCGGCGCTCATCGCGACGCGCTGAGCAGTTCGTCGACCCGGCGGTACCGGCACCCCGTTGGACCATTCGTGGGTATTGCGGACGCCGCCCGACACACATCGCGCCCGGCGGGCGAGGTAGGAGGTGAGTGCTCCCCCGACCGTGCGGAGGCGCCAGGTGAACAGCGATGCCTGAGTGGGTCACCCACCGGTTCATGGCGCCGGTGTACGCGTTGCTGATCTCGTTCGGCGCCGCGCTGGTGCTCGGCGCGGTCATGGCCCCCGGCGACGCGCCGGCGGAGGTGACCGTGCGCCTGGTCGCCAAGCAGGCCAACGAGAAGGGCCGCTACGACGACGTCCCCGCCGCCGAGCTGAGGGGCAGCGCCGTGCACGTCAGCCGGGGCGGCGAGGACGCCGAGCTCGCGGTCGGCGAGCAGGGAGCGGTCACGCTGTCGCGGGCCGCCGGGCCGGTGACGGTGTGCGTCGCGCTGCCGCAGGGCTGGACGGGGCCGCGCACGGCGCGGGGCGAGGCGTCGGGCACGCCCTGCTGGTCGATCCCCGCCGGGAGCCGCGAGGTCTCGATCCAGGTCGTCAAGGGAGTCTGACCGTGCCGGAACGGGTGCTGGCGCAGGTGGTCCTCGGGGCGACGGCGGTGCTGGGGGTGATCGGTGCCGCGCTCGGGGTCTCGTTCTTCGACGGGCTCGGCACCCTCCGCACGGTGGTCGTCATCGCGTTCTGCGGCCTGCTCGGCATCGCACTGGCACTGGTGGCGGCGCACGGCGCGGAAACGCCGGAGCCGCACCCGTTCTCGAGCCCTCGTCCGTCGTTGCCGGCACCACAACCCGCCCCTCGGCCCGCGCCACCGCCACCCGTTCCGGTGTCCGCGCCGCCGAAGAACGAGTGGTGGAACCAGCCGGGCAGGCCCGCGCCGCCGCCCGTCGTCCAGACCGCGCGGGAAGCGGTGCCGCCGGCCGGCTTCGACGCGCACCGGGCCCGGATCGCGCAGTGCCCGCGGTGCGGCGGGTTCGAGCTCGACCTGCGGCGCGACGGCGAGGTCTGCGCGTTCACCTGCCGCAACCCCCGCTGCCGCAACGCCTGGGAGTGGCGGCAGGGCACGGCATGGCCGCCGACCGTCGTGCGGCACAACCTGACCACGGCCACCCCTGCCGAGGAGGAGCGCAGATGACCATCGGCACGTACCGGCAGCTGGTGTCCAGGGCGAAACCGGGATGCGTCGTCATCCTGCTCGACCGCTCCGACTCGATGAAGCTCGCCTGGGGCGGCACCGGCGGGTCGCTCGCGGCGGGCGCGGCGCTGGCGGTCAACAACATCCTGCTCGACATGTGCATCCAGGCGACGATCGAGGTCAACGCCCCGGTCCGGTACTACTTCGACGTCGGCGTGTTCAGCTACGGCGCGCGGGTCACCGGTCCCGGCGGCGAGGGCGTGGAGAGCGCGTTCGGCGGGGCCCTGACCGGACGCGGCCTGGTGCCGTTGCCGGAGCTCGCGGCCAACCCGTTCGCCGTCCGCGACGAGCCGTCCGTCGACGCGATGCCCGTGCCGGTGCGGATGCCGGTGTGGGTCGACCCCGTGCACGGCTACCGCACGCCGATGTGCCAGGCGGTCGAGGTCGCCGGAGCGCACGTCTTCGACTGGGTCGGCGCGCACCCGGACTCGTTCCCTCCCATCATCATCAACATCACCGACGGCATGGTCACCGACAGCCCGCACCAGGGCGCGACACTGCAGGACTGGGTGCGGCGGCTGACGTCGATCGAGACCTCCGACGGGCCCGCGTTGTTCTTCAACGTGTTCCTGTCGCCGACCGACGCGCGCGAGGTCGTCTTCCCGTCCGGCCCCGGCGGCCTGCCGCAGCCGGGACCGGAGCTGTTCGCGCTGAGCAGCGAGCTGCCGCCGCCGATGGCCGAGAACGCCCGTGCCGACGGCTACGACGTGCGGCCGGGTGCGCGCGGGCTCGCGTTGAACGTCGGCCGGTCGACGTTGCTGCGGGTGCTGCAGATCGGCACCAGGGTGCCGGACCGGGCGCGGTGACGCCGTGCACGCCTGGCAGGTGGTCTTCTCCGCTCCCAAGCAGGGCAACGACCCGTGGGAGTGGGAGGACGGCGCCGCCGCCGCGCCGGAGGACCCGGCGACGGGCCGCGGTCCCCGGTTCGCGCTGGCGGACGGCGCCACCGAGGGGTTCGGCTCGGCGCGGTGGGCGATGCGGCTCGTCGAGGGGTTCGTGGCACCGGACGTCGAGCTGACCGGCGGGTCGCTGCTCGGCTGGGCCGCGCGGGCGCAGGACGGGTGGCGGCACGACCCGGTGCTGGCCGGCGCGTCCGCCGTCGAACTGGTCAAACTGGACGGTGTCGGGTCGTTCGCCACGTTCCTCGGGTGCGAGCTCGCGGACCTGGCGGGCGAACGCCCGCGCTGGCGGGCCGTCGCGGCGGGCGACACCGTGCTGTTCCACGTCCGCGACCACCGGCTCGTCGACCAGTTCCCGCCGATGCGGGCGGACGACTTCGGCGTCAACCCGGCGGGCCTGCCGACCGCGCCCGCCACGTTGCCGGGCGCGGTCGAGCGGATGGTGTTCGCCGAGGGGGACGTGGAACCGGGTGACCTGCTCTACCTCGCGACGGACGCGCTCGCGCACTGGATGGTCCGCGAGAACGACGAGGGGCTCTGGCGCCTGCTCGCCGGGCTCGACCACCCGCAGCGCTTCCGCGCGCTCGCCGACGACCGGCGCGAGACGCGGCAGATGACCAACGACGACGTGACGCTCATGCGGGTCAGCGTCGCCTCGTCGTGGCCGGACCAGCTGGTGGTGTGCGTCTGATGCGCTATCCCGGGTTCGACGACTACATGAAGGCGGTGCAGCGGCCGGACGCGTTCACCACCGACGAGCTGAGCGACCTCGAACTGGTCGTGCACCCGGTGTTCCAGATCCCCTCCCCCGCCTCGGGGGCGAGCGCGGTGGTGTTCAAGGCGATGGCGGGCGACGAGGCCCGCGCGCTGCGGTTCTTCACGCGTGCCGACGCGAGCGACAGCGGGCGGTACGACGCGTTGCGCGGGCACTTCACCTCGCGGCGGCTGACCGACGCCGTGGCGTTGCCGCGGTGGATCGACGACGGCATCCGGGTCGGCGGGAGCACCTGGCCGGTGGTCGAGATGCCGTGGGTGGAGGGCCACACGCTCAACCGGCACGTCGACGACCTGGTGGCCCGCCGGGACACCGGCGCGCTGGCCGAGCTGGCGTCGTCGTGGCGCGGCCTGGTCCGGCGCCTGCAGGAGGCCGACTTCGCGCACGGCGACCTCCAGCACGGCAACGTCCTCGTCGACGTGCGCGGGGCGTTGCGGCTGGTGGACTTCGACTGCGCGTGGATCGAGGCCTTCGCCGGTGGCGCACCGCCCACCGAGACCGGCCACCACAACTACCAGCCGCCGGGACGGCCGTGGGGCCGCTGGATGGACACGTTCCCGGGGCTCGTCATCTACCTGTCGCTGTCGGCGCTGGCGCTGCGCCCGACGTGGTCGACGCTCAACACCGACGACAACCTCCTGTTCACCCGGCAGGACTTCCGGTCGTTCGACACGCCCGCGTGGCAGCACCTCGCGGGCCTCGGCGACCCGCGGATCGACCACCTGGCGGCACGGCTGCGGGAGTGCTGCGGTCCTCAGTGGACGGCCGGGGCGTTCGACGACCTGCTCACCCCCGCCGCGGTGCCGTGGTGGCAGCGCACGCCGACCGTCGTCGCGGGCAGCGCCGGGCACGAGGTCCCGCCGCCGCGGCCGGAGATCCCGCCGCAACCGGCACCCGCACCACCCCCGCGCCGGCCCGGGACGAGCTGGTGGGAGGCGACGGCTCCGGAGGCCGCGGCCGTTCCGCCCGTGCGGAAGAAGAAGCCCGCCGTCTGGCTCATCGTCCTGGCGGCCGCGCTCGCGTGGTTCCTCACCGCGGCGACCTCGGCGGGCCTGCTCGACGCAGCGGACGCCGACGAGGACCTCGCCACCGTGTTCGCCTGGATCGCGTTCGCCGTGGTGCTGACCGGCGGGTTCCTCGGCCGGCGAAGGCGGAACTAGAAGACGCCGGACACCGCGGCGAACAGGAGCACTCCGGCGAGTCCGACGCCGGCGATCGCGACCGCCGCGCGCGACCGCGGTTCCTTGCGCGTCACCGAGACCAGGGCGAGCGACAGTCCCAATGCGACGGTCACCAGAAGCAGCACGACACCCACGCGTTCGACGACGCGGTCCTGCCGCGCCACCGCGAAGAACAGGAACGGCAGTCCGGTCGCGCCGAGCACCGCGCCGGTGAACGCCAGGGCGCGCCGCGCTTTCGGGCCGGGTTCGAGCACGGCTTCAGGAGTGGGCTGAGGCTGGGGAGCCGGCTTGCCCGCCTCCCACCACCCGGCGGTCGGTGCCGCGGGCGTCGCGGACGGCGGCAGTAACGGTGGCGTGGTCGCGGCCCCGTTCGCGACGAGAGTGCGCAGCCAGGCCGGAGCCTCGTCCGTCCTCGGCTCGTCCTTCGACACGCCGACGGGGTGAGGTGGTTGCGGCGGTTCGGGCTTCCTGACGCGCTTCGGCGGCCGCACCGGCGACGGCAGCGGAGTCTCCTGCCGCGGCGGCGGCCGGGTCTCGGCCCTGCCCTGGCGCCACTGGTCCGCCGGCGGCAGCCGGGTGGCGCCGTCCTCGGTCTCCGCGACGACGCGTTCCGCGGCCTCCAGCAGCGAGTCGACCTCCTCGGCGTTGCCGACCGTGAGCTCCTTGCGGCGGCGCAGCTCCTTGAGCAGCTTGACGATGTCGGCCCGCGCGACGTCGTCGTCCTCGTTGCGGAGCTTGCTGCGGAACTGCGCGATGAGCAGCTCCTGGTCGTCCGCGGGGATCGGCTTGGGACCGAGCTGCTCGGCCATCCGGTACAGGTACTCGAACGGCACGCCGGGCGGGTCCGGCAGCGGGTCGGGCAGCACGGTCTGGCGGCTCGCCAGGTCGGCGAGCGCGGCCACCAGCGCGAGCACGGCCTCCGGCGTGCGTTCGCGGTAGTCGATCGCCTGCGTCTCCATGATCGGGATGCGGAGGTTGTGCACGGGCCCCACCTGCACCGGCAGCACCGGGAGGCCGAGCTTCTTCGCGTAGTCGAGCTCCTCCTGGCAGGGCCGCGACCGCCACGACGCGTCGGACAGCGCGAACACGAAGACCTTGGCTTCCCGGATGGTCTCGATGATCTCGCGCCACCACTGCTCGCCGCCGTGGATCTCGTGGTCCAGCCACACCTGCCAGTGCAGCCGCTCGAGGTCGTCCTTGAGCGCCTGCACCGTCCGCTCGTCTTTCCTGGTGTAGCTGACGAAAATGATGGCCGCTCACCCCTCGGGTCCCCACCTGCTGATGGAATCGCCCGAGCACGGGGTCGTGTTGCGCGCGACACCCGATCGGCCCAACCGGCTGCCGGTGAGTAGTTGTACCGATGCCCTTCCGCGCCACCACCGGCACTGTCGAGGGGTGACCGAAATCGACCGTGGCAAGCTCGCCTCGCTGGCCGGCTTCGCCACCCCCGCAGTCCTGCTCGTCCTCACCGCCGCCGCACTGCTCAGCGACGCGCTGGGCTGGCAGGGCGGCGCCTACGTCGTCGCGTTCTTCTGGATCGCCGTCGCGTCCGCGGTCGCCGGTGGCCTGCTCAGGACCACCGCGCCGGCGCCGTGGCGGTCAGCGGGCTCCGGCATGGTCCTCGCGGGTGCCGCGGGCGCGGTGCTCCTCCTCGCGCTGGTCGTGGCGATCGCGTGGAGCCTGTCCTCCGTCACGCACTAGTCGTGGCCTGCGAGAGCCCGCGCAGCACCAGGCTCAGCGCGCGGGCCAGCTGCTCGCGGTGCCCGTCCAGCGCACCCGAGGTGACGCCGCCGACGGTCGCCTGCGCGACGTCGTCGGTCGCCACCCGCAGCACCGCGCTCATCGCCGCGGCCTGCACCCGCACGTCGATCGCGTCCGCCGGCTGCCCCAGCCGGCGCGCGAGCACGTCGACCAGCGCGTTCTCGGCCCGTTCGTGCAGCATCAGGTAGACCGCGCGCAACGCCGGTTCGCCGTGGGTGAGCCGCACGACGTCGAGCACCGAGTCGACGTCCCCGGCCGACGAGTCGACGACCGGCGTGTAGGCGGCGCGCAGGTGGTCGATCAGCTCCAGCTCGGCCGGCCAGGCGCGCAGGACGGCGCAGAAGGCGTCGACGCTCTGCGTGAGCAGCGGTTCGACACAGCTCTCCTTGTGCGGGAAGTAGCGCCAGAACGTGCGTTCGGAGACGCCCGCGGCCTGCGCGATCTGCTCCCCGGACGTACCGGCCACGCCCTGGCCGGCGAACAGCCGCACGGCGTGGCGCGAGATGTCGAGGCGCTGGCGCTCACGTTGCTCGTCGCTCACCGGCGGCCGGCCCCGGCGAGGCTTTTCTGTCGCAACGTCCTTCATCGGGCGATTTAAGCACGTCAGAAGCCTCGGAAGATTTATTGGCAGCAACTGCCAGAAAGCGCTACGGTCGGTGCATGAGCATTGACGCAGAGCGCCTGAAGCTGCCGCTGCCCAGGCCGAACGTCCTCGAACTCGCTCCGCTGTACGAGGTGCTGCGGCGCGAGGCACCGATCGCGCCCGTCACCACGCCGGCCGGTGACCCCGCCTGGCTCGTCACCCGCTTCGAGGAGGTCCGCCTCCTGCTGGGCGACAAGCGCTTCGGCCGGTCGCACCCCGAACCGGACAGGGCGTCGCGCATCTCCACCTCCGCCGTGCAGGACGGCCCCACGGGCCAGTACGAGACCGAGGAGGTCGACCACGCGCGCATGCGCCGGTTGCTCACCCCGGCCTTCTCCGCCAAGCGGATGCGCATGCTGGGCGAGAACATGGAGCAGCTCGTCAACGGCTACCTCGACGCGCTCGTGGCCGAGCACGAGACCACCGGCGTCGTCGACCTGCACCGCGGGCTCGCGTTCCCGTTGCCGGTGGCCATGATCTGCCGGCTGCTGGGCGTGCCGGAGAAGGACACCGAGCTGTTCGCGTCGCTGTCCGAGCGCATGGCGAGCACCGAGATCGGCGACGAGGCCCACAAGGCTCGCGAGGAGTTCTTCCGCTACATGGTCGGGCTCGTCGAGGCCAAGCGCGGGCAGCTCGGCGAGGACGTGATCTCCGACCTCGTCCGGGCGCAGAGCCAGGACGAGGCCTACGACTACGAGCAGATGGTCCGGCTGTGCGTCGGCCTGCTGTTCGCGGGCCACGAGACGACGGTGAACCGCATCGGTCTCGGCGTGCTGTTCCTGCTGACCGAGCGGTCGCGCTGGGAGGCGCTCGTCGCCGACCCGGACGGCCGCGTCGACGCGGTGGTCGAGGAGGTCATGCGCCTCGGCGCACCCGGCGACCTCGGGCTGCTCCGGTACGCGAAGGAGGACGTCGACCTCGCGGGCGTGACGATCCACGCCGGGGACGCGCTGGTCCTGTCGATCAACGCCGCCAACCGCGACGCCGACGTCTACAGCGCGGCCGAGGAGTTCGACCCCGACCGTCCGGAGAGGACGCACCTCGGCTTCGGCCACGGCGCCCACTTCTGCATCGGCGCGTCCCTGGCCCGCACGGAGCTGCGCGTCGTCTTCGCGGCGCTGGCGAAGCGCCTGCCGGACATGAGGCTCGCGAAGGACCTCGACCAGCTCGCGGTCCGCCACACCCTCACCGGTGGCGTCTCGGAGCTGCCCGTCACCTGGAGGTCGGCGTGAAGGTCGTGGTGGACCAGGGCAAGTGCGTCGGGGCCGGGCAGTGCGTGCTGGCGGCCGACGACGTGTTCGACCAGCGCGACGAGGACGGTCTCGTGGACCTGCTCGACGCCAGCCCGCCGTCGTCGCGGCTCGCGGACGTGAAGCACGCCGCCGCCGTGTGCCCGGCGTCGGCGATCGCGGTCGAGGAGTAGTACCGTTGTGCGGCACCGGGTTCCGCCCGGTGCCGCGCTACTGCTTCATCAACGGCTCGGTCAGCTTGCTGCCGTCCGCCTTGCCGACGAAGCAGTAGATCAGCCGGTTCGAGCTGCGGTAGCCGTTCTCCGTCCTGGCCTTCCACGCCTCCGCGGTCGGGATGATCACCCAGTACCGCAGGTTCTTCTCCTTGTCCTGCCCGGTCACCTCGTCCGACAGGAACGTGCGCGTGCACCCGGTGCCGCCGAGCTTCGTGAGCTCCTCGGCGCCGGGGTAGGCGACGTCCTTCTCGATGTCGGTGTTGGCGAGGACGGTGTCCAGCAGCTCGACGTCGTGCTCGGCGTAGCAGCCGACCTTCATGTCCAGGTCGATCTTCGGCGCGCCCTTCGCGGGCGTCCAGGTCAGGCAGGAGTTGCGGAACGACAGCAGCGAGTTCTGCTGGATGTCCCCCTCCGGGCCGAGCGTCAGCACGGGCTGCATCGCCGCGGTGCTGGCCGGGCCGTCGGTGATGCCGAAGTTCGTGAAGAACGGCTTGACCACGGTGACGAAGAGCAGGACCGCGGCGCCGAGGATGACCAGCGGGGTCAGCGTGGCGGAGAGGACCAGGCCGACCGAGCGCTTGCGGCGCGGCGGAACGGAAACGGGTGGCGCGGTCAGGCCCGTGGCGAGCGGGCCGGACGTGATCGGGCCGGACGTGACGGGACCGGGGAAGCCGGGTGGCGGGGTGCCCACCGCCACGGCGCCGAACGGCCCGCTGCCCGGGCCGGATCCAGCCGGTCGGCCGCCCGCGAGCCAGCCGTCCGCCAGCCCGGCGCTCACCGGTCCGCTGCCGGGGTACGGCACCGGCCCGCTGCCCTGGCGCGGCAACGGCCCGGACTGCGGTGGCGCGACGGGTCGGGTCAGGTCGCCGCCGGCCAGCGCCCGTTCGATCAACCGGTGCGCCGCGGCGACTCCGAGCCGGCGCGCGGGATCCGGTTCCATCAGCCCGGTGACCAGCTCGCCGAGCGGCCCCGCCACGCGCGGCACCGGCCGTTCGTTCATGACCGCCAGGATCGTCGCCGACGTCGTGGGCCGGTCGAACGCGCCGCGTCCCTCCACGGCGAAGAAGAGCGTCGCGCCCAACGCCCACAGGTCCCAGGCGGGCGAAGCGTCCCCGCCCGCCAGGCGTTCCGGCGACATGTACGCGGGCGAGCCGATGAGCGTGCCGGTCGCGGTCAGCCGCGGGTCGTCGAGCGACTGCGCGATGCCGAAGTCGGTGAGCTTCGCCGTCCCCTTCGCGGGCACCATCACGTTGCCCGGCTTGACGTCCCGGTGCACGACGCCCGACGAGTGCGCCGCCTCCAGCGCCGCCAGCAGCTGCCCGGCCAGCACGGCCGCCGCCCGCACGGTCAGCGGGCCGGACGTCCCGACCAGGTCCTCCAGCGTGGGGGCGCTGATCAGCTCCATCACGATGAACGTCTGGTCGTCCTCGGAGATGAGGTCGTAGACGGTCACGACGGCGGGGTCCTGGAGCTGGCTCGCGATCCGCGCCTCGCGCAGCACGCGCTCCTGGTACACGGCGCGTTCCGCGGCCGGAACACCGTGGGGCAGCAGGAGCTCCTTGACGGCGACGTCGCGGCCGAGCACGGTGTCCTGGCCGAGCCACACGGCCCCCATGCCGCCCCGCCCCAGCTCGCGGACCAGCCGGTAGCGTCTGTTGCCCACCTCGCGCATGCGCGGAAGTCTCGCAGCCGATCACCCGGCACCCGTCACCCGGTCCGGTGACGTACAGGGGCGGCGTCATCTGACGGGCGCGACTGCCGCGGGCCCCTGCCTAGCGTCCCTGCGCGTGAGACGACTGACGAAGCTGCTGGGCACGACGCTGCTCCTGACCGGCCTGGCGCCACTCGCGCCGGCGCAGGCGAGCACACCGGCGTGCGCCCCCGTCCCGATCACCGCGCCCGCCGGTGCCGGGGTCGAGAACACGAGCGCCGCCCCGAAACCCGACCATTGCGAGATCACCGTGACGCTCACGCACGCGGACGACCACGTGAAGGTCGTCATCGCGCTGCCGAGCACCGGCTGGACCGGCCGGCTGCAGGGCGTGGGCGGCAGCGCCTATGCCGCGGGTGACACGGGCGCGCCGCTGACGCAGGCCGTCAAGGACGGGTACGCCGCCGTGACGACCGACGCCGGTGTCCTCGACGGCCTGAACACGAGCTGGGCCCTCAAGAACGGGAAGGTCGACCGGACCCTGCTTACCAACTTCGCCACGAGGTCGGTGCACGAGGCGGCCGTGATCGCCAAGCAGGTCGTGCGCGAGCACTACCGGCGGCCGGTGACCTACTCGTACTGGAACGGCTGCTCGACCGGCGGCCGGCAGGGCTACTCCGAGGCGCAGAACTTCCCGGACGACTTCGACGGCATCCTCGCCAACGCTCCCGCCGTCGACTGGACGCGCTTCGCCGTCGCGACCCTGTGGCCGCAGGTGGTGCAGAGCCAGGACGGTCACGTGCTCGGCAACTGCGTGCTGGACGCGTTCCGCAAGGCCGCGATCCAGGCCTGCGACGCGGACGACGGCGTCACGAACGGCATCGTCGACCGCCCGGACCGGTGCGGCTACGACCCGCGCCGGCTCGTCGGCACGAGAATCCTCTGCGAGGGCAACGAGGTCACCGTCACGCGCGAGGACGCCGACGTCATGCGCAAGATCTGGGACGGCCCCACCGACGAACGCGGCCGGTCGCTCTGGCCCGGCCTGCCGAAGGGCGCCGACCCGGTCTGGCTCGCGGGCGTCCTGCCCGGCGCGACCGGCCCCGGTTTCCCCGTCGCCGCGCTGTGGGTGCAGAGCTTCCTGCTCAAGCAGCCCGGTTTCGACACCTCGACGCTCACCTACGCGCGGTTCCGCGACCTGTTCCGGCAGTCGGTCCGCGAGTACGACGGCGTGATCGGCACGGCGGACCCGGACCTGTCGCGGTTCCGCCGGTCCGGCGGCAAGCTCGTCACGTTCGTCGGCACGAACGACCAGCTGATCCCGCCCGGCGGCACGCTCGCCTACCGCGACCGCGTCGAGCAGAGGACGAGCCACGTCGACGACTTCTACCGCCTCTTCACCGCACCGGGCGTCGACCACTGCGCCGGCGGCGACGGCGCGCAGCCCACGAACGCCCTGGGCCAGCTCGTCGACTGGGTCGAGCGCGGCAAGGCGCCGGCCACCCTCACCGCGGCCACGGCGGACTCGACGCGCGACCTCTGCCCGTACCCGCAGATCTCCCGTTACACGGGTGGCGACCCGAAGACGGCCTCCAGCTACCGCTGCACCCGGCCGTGAGCGGGAGGGCCCCGGCTCGCACCGGGGCCCTTCACCCGCCGTGGACCAGCACGACGACCGGGAACGGGCCGTCACCCGTCGGCCAGCACGCCCTCCTCCGCGACGACGAGCGAGTCGATCGCGTCGAAGAAGGCCTTGATGCCGGGCCTGTTCGGTCCCTTGGCGCTGGAGGCGGCGTAGTCGGCCGAGGAGCGCCACTCGACGATGTCGAGCCACTCGCCGTCCGGCAGCCGCACGAGCCGCGCACCGAGGAAGCCCTCCCGGTCGGCCTCGAAGTCGGCGATCATGCCCGGCCGCGCGGCCAGCAGCGCCTCGACCTTGCCGGGCGCGACGCGGAAGCGAGTCAGTTCCACGGAAGTAGTCACCTAACCATGATAGTCATCATTAGTGACCAAGTCCAAGGGGTGCGTCTTCTCGGTCAGGACACGCTCGTCAGCGCCTTCGGGTACAGCCAGCTGCCGGGCGTACCCTCGGCCGGGTTCGTGTAGTAGTCGCGCACCGCCGCGACGTACTCATCGACGCTGATGGCGCCGTCGCCGTCGGTGTCGAGGTGTGCGAACGCCGTCCCGCACTCCCGCGGGCTGAGGCCGCGGGCCCGCAGCAGCACCCCGAACTCGGCCTCGTCGACCCGTCCGTCGCCGTTGGTGTCCATGATGTCCAGCAGCGACTGCACGACCTCGAGCAGGTCCACGTTGATCGGCCCGCCCTCGACGAACGCCTCGATCATCGCCGCGCGGTACTCCACCGGCCCGATCCGCCCGTCGCGGTCGATGTCGCAGTGCTCGACCAGCATCTCCCAGAACCGGTCGTAGGCCTCGACGAGCTCGCGGCCCCGTTCCGACGACGCCGGCTCCCCGAACGCCCGCAGCAGCCGGTTGGCCAGCGCGTAGACGTCCGCGAGCTCGATGACGCCGTTGCGGTTCACGTCGTAGTGGGCGAAGGTCGAGTCGATCCTGTGCTGCAACACCTGCTTCATGACCACGCACTGTGGTGACACGCCCAGGTCGGCGCAACACGCGTCCCACTCCTGGGTGGTGTTGTTCAGCCGACTCCGCGATGCCGTTATTGTTATACCGGCATCCCTGATGGAGGAACACGTTGATCGAGCTCAAGTCGCCCGCGGAGATCGCGAGCATGCACGTGACCGGCCAGTTCATCGCGGAGGTGCTCGACGAGCTCTCCGCCAAGGCCGCCGTCGGCGTGAACCTGCTCGATCTGGAACACCACGCCCGCCACCTGCTCTCCGAGCGCGGCGCCGAGTCCTGCTACTGGGACTACTCGCCGTCGTTCGGCCGCGGCCCGTTCCGCAACGTCATCTGCCTCTCCGTCAACGACGCCGTCCTGCACGGCCTGCCGAAGAGCCACGTCCTCGCGGACGGCGACCTGCTGAGCATGGACATCGCCGTGAGCATCGACGGCTGGGTGGCCGACTCGGCGGTGTCGGTCATCGTCGGTACCCCGCGCGAGGAGGACGAACACCTCATCGAGGCCACCAGGGTCGCCCTCGAAGCCGCGATCGAGGCCGCCCGGCCCGGCAACAGGATGGGTGACATCTCCGCCTCCATCGGCGAGGTGGCCGCCGACTACGGCTACCGCTGCAACCTGGAGTTCGGCGGCCATGGCCTGGGCCGCACCATGCACGAGGCCCCGCACGTGCCGAACAACGGCCGCCGCAGGCACGGCATGAGGCTCGAGCCGGGCCTGACCATCGCCATCGAACCCTGGCTCGCCGCCACCACCGACAAGATCGTGTTCGACGACGACGGCTGGACCCTGCGTTCGGCCGACGGCTCCCGCACCGCGCACTCCGAGCACACGGTGGCGATCACGGAGGACGGCCCGCTGGTGCTGACGCGCCGCCGTTCGGAGGAGAAGCCCGCCTGACGCTGCTCACTCGTACCAGTCGCGAGACCACTGCTCGCGGCGCTCGTGCTCGCGCGCGATCCAGTCGCGCCCTTCCGCCGCCACGGCTTCCAGCAGCGGCAGCGCCGCGTCGATGCCCGAGGTCTGCATCTCCACGAGGAACAGCTCCGACTCGTCTTCGATGGCGGAGTCGTCCGGGTTGCGGAGGTTCTCCGCCACGACGGTGATGTCGTTGCCGTCGACCAGGGTGAGGCGGAACTTGCGGCTGCGGAGGCGCTCCACCTCACGTGTGCCGTCGCCCGCACCCCTGGTCGCGCGCATGCCCGTCTCGACGACGCTGGCGGACGCAAGCGCGTCGTAGCGGAACAGGTTGCGCCGCTCGTTGCGCGCCTCGCCCGTGAGGAAGTTCAGCTCCACCCGCATCTCCCGCACACCACTGCGGGTGAGCAGGAAGATTTGCACTTCATACTTCGAGTAGCGGAGCGGACCGCGCACCACGCGCGCACGCTCCGACCCGTCCGCGCCCTCGGTCATGACCACGTGCGTGACAAGGTCGTGGCTGGTCAGGTTGCAGCGCCGGACCAAGTCGTGCTTCAGGTAGATCTTGTCCATCGCCAGCCAGCGGGCCATCTCACCGTCCGTCGGCCGGTCGGCCAGCGCCTGCTTCCACTCCTCGTATCCCCGCGTCTCCTCGGCGAAGATCCGCGCGTCGTGAGCGCGGGCCAGCGCGCTCATCCGCTTCAGGCCGCGGATCCGGATCGCTCCCCTCACTGCGAAGACACCACCGCCCACGAGGAAGACGACCCCTCCAATGGCATGGGCAGCCAGCAGCAAGACAACGCCGAGGGCCACCGTGACGCCACCGACGCGGTAGAGCGTCGTGTCGCGCCGGGTGTCGGGAACAACGGTCCGGAACAGGTCGTCGGTCGCCCACCCGTTCGCCACCCGCTGAGCGTGCCAGCGTGCCAGCCATCCGACGGCGCCCGCCGGGACCTGCGCGTTGCCGTAGAGCTCCACGAGCCGCTGCTTCAGGTAGTTGCGGATGCCGGCGGTGTAGGTGGGCCAGTCACCGGGCACGTGCGGCCTGGCGGTGGTGAAGCGGTTGTCGACGATCCGGTGGACCTCCTTCACGAACTCGGCGGAGACCCAGTGCCCTGGAGATCGGGGCAACACCTGGTGCGCCGGAGGCCTGACCCGTTCCAGCTGTATCTGCCCCCACAACGTCGCCCCGGCACGCTCGCTGCCGTGAAGCACCATGAGGACCGCGCCTCCCAGTGCCAGTGGCAGTCCGAGCAGGACGAGCCAGGTGCCGGCGAAGCAGGCCAGGAGGCCGAGCACGGCCACCCCGCCGCCCACGAACGCGTGGGTCCTGGCCTGCGGCTCCGCAGGCGTCTCGGCGGCGACGAACTCGCGCGGCCGTGCCGGTTCCGGCTCGAAGAACTTCCAGGCCCGGTGCACACGCCCGTTCGACATCCGCTGCGTCACAACGCGGTGGGCGTGGGCATCTTCCAGCCTGCTCTGCGTCACCCCGCTGAGAATCGTCTTCAGGTGCAGGGCGATCTCGTCCTGACGGTCCGACGGCAACGTGCTGTACGCCGCGAGGACGTCTTCCAGGTTCTCCCCCTCGACCTCGCCCCGCACGAACCTCATCAGCCGCCACACGACCGCGAACGCGTCCAGCCACGCGTCCTGCGGGAGTGACCGCGCTATCTTGCTCGCGTCACGGACGTTCCTGAAAAGCTCGCCGCTCACCTCGTTGCACGACCGGCCACTGACCGCGGAGAGGACGTAGTAGTACACCCTCTCCGCGGTGGCGTGCCCTTCCTGCAGGAGCTCGACGAAGATCCGCTCGGCGTGCCTGGGCGCCTCCGCAGCGAGGAAGTTGCGTGCGACGTCGTGGCGGCGCTCCGGCGGATCACCCTGGTTGATGTGGTAGGTGGCCTCGTTGTGGAAGGTCGTGTCGCCGTAGTTGACGGCGTTCTGCTGTCCGACGTTCTCGGCTGTTTGCTCGAAGTTCACCGCTTCTCCCCCAGGTTCATGTGAAAGTTCCCCGTGTTGACACCGATCTGTTGACCGACCGTCTTGGCCTTCTGAGAGAAGGTCATGGGCGGCAACGGCTTTGCTTGCAGACCGGCGGCCCGCTCGCCATCGTGCGCCGCCGCTGCGACCGCGACCGCGAAGGCAGCGGCGTTGCGCGCCGCCCGCGCCTGGCTGCCTCAGCCGTCCGTGACGGACTTCGACCCGTCGGCACGGTCGCTGATGCCGCGCACGGTGGCGGTGGCGACCTGGCCGGCGAGGTGTCCAGCAGCGGCAAAGCCGGCGCTCTCCATCTCGACCGCGACGGCGTCGTTGTAGTTGTGGTGCAACGCGTCCGCCACGGGCGAGAGTTTCGAGTCCAGCACCACGTCGCCGGCCGCGATGGCCTCGAAGTAGACCTCGGGAGCCAGCGCCTCACCAGGGGGTGCGAGCGGCTCGTGCCACCTGCGGGCGCGGTGCACGCGGCGCGCGACCTGCTCGAGTTCGTGCGAGATCGGCCAAGCCTGCGGCCGCGCCAGGAAGGCCGAGTCCGTGCTCTTGCCCCCGTGGTAAGCGTAGACCTTGGTGCCCACCACGACGTCACCGATCTCGAGCCACTCCCGCAGTCCTCCGGCAACACCGACGAAGAGCACGGCAGCGGGTGAGAACTCGGCGATCGCCCGCTCGGTGAGCGTCGCGGCCGCCAGCGTCCCCTGCCCGGTCACCCCGAGGGCGATCTCCCGGCCGGGGTGCCTGGTGAGCGCCCCGACGTCGAAGAACGTCCCCTTGGTGTGCCGGTGCTCCCGGACGTCCACCAGGTGCGCGAGCACAGCTTCCTGCTCGACCGCGAGCGCGGTCAGAATCACGATCATCGTTTCACTCCAAGACGTTCCCGCCATCGCAGGACGTTCGACACGCACGACGAACAGACGGATGGCGAGTCCGCAACGCAGCCGGTTCGTTCGGTGGAGACAGCGCAGAGCTGGGGATCGCGGGACGCTCGGCCCGCAGCGCGGAGGAGGTTAGCCCCTTCGCGCGTTTCGCGTCAAACCATCGGGTGACGCAGCCGGAGGATCCAGAGTAGACACTGATCAGCAGCGAAAGTGGACATCTGCCAAGGATTCCACGTGAACCTGAAAACCGAACCTGCTCGCAACCGCGTCCACGACGATGTCGCGGTGGTCGAACGCGACGGCCGCCCCGAAGAACTCGGCGAGCGTCACCCAACGAGCAGCCGCGGCGTCACCTCCCACCCGCGGAGCGGGAACCCCGGGCACGTAGGCGTGGAACGCCACGCTCTCGACCGGCCCGCGAGGATCACGGCCACGCTTGTCATAGCGCCCGAACCGCCGCAACCGCTCCCGCGCCACCACGAGACCAGCCTCTTCGACAAGTTCGCGCGCGGCGGCGTCCGCCGCGCGTTCCCCCTGCTCCACGAACCCACCGGGCAACGCGAGCGAGCCCTTGAACGGCTCCTTCCCCCTCTCGACCACGAGTACGGCGAGCAGACCGTCCCGCTTCGTGAACAGCACGACGTCCGCCGTGAGCCTGCGACCACCATCAGCCATACCGGCAGACTAGGTTATTGTCATGATGACATCAAGTGAGACCACGAGGCTTTCTCTCTATACCAAGCCAATTGTCAACGCGACACTAAGTATGCCGCGGTCGCATCATCGGTGGCGTCAGCACCACCGCGCCACCAGCGCGGTAGAGCGCCGCGGGCCTGCCGTTCGGGCTCGGACGCTTCCCCCCGGTCGGCTCGACGAAGCCGGCGGACTCGGTGACCTTGCGGTGGAAGTTGGGCTTGTCGAGCTCCACTCCCCACACCGCCTCGTACACCTCGCGCAGCTCGCCGATCGTGAACTCGTCGGCACAGAACGCCGTGGCGATCGTGCGGAACTGCAGCTCGCTCCTGGCCAGCTCCACCGCGTCGCGCAGGATCTCGTCGTGGTCGAACGCCAAACCGTCGCGCTGCACCCGGTTCACCGGCAGCCAGTGCGCGGCGCGGGCGTCCGACCCCGCGGCGGGCAATGGCAGGTCGGGCGCGATGGCCAGGTAAGCACAGGTCACCACCCTGGGACGACGTGGATCGCGATCGGGCGCAGAGTAGACGCCCACCTGCTGCAGGTACAGCTTCCCGGCGTCCAGACCAGTTTCCTCGGCGAGCTCGCGCCCCGCCGTCTCGTCCAGGGTCTCCTCACCGCGGAGAAACCCACCCGGCAACGCCAACCGCCCCGCGAACGGCTCGTTGCCGCGTTCCACCACCAGCATGCACAAAGCCCCACCGCGGATCGTCAGGATGACGAGGTCGGCGGTGAGGGCGACGGTCTGACGCGGGCGGCTGCTCATGGGCGCGAGAATACTGACCAGGCAGTTCAAAAGCCTTGCAGAGACTCACCCGGCACGTGCACCCACCCCCGGTACTGCCCGCCGTTCACCTCGAGCTGGATGAGCGGCACGAACGCACTCTCGTCGATCCCGTCGTACCCGTGCCGGATCACCGAACGGTGGATCTGGTCCGACACCGCCACCACCAGCGGAGCTGGGGTCTGCCGCAACTGGTCCTTCAGCACCGGGGCGTCGAGGAGGTCGATGGCTATGTCCATGTCCTCGCCGAACCAGCCGGTCTCGTCGTACGGCACGTCGCCGGGGTGGATGGCGACCCTGAGCCGCAAAGGGTTGTCCTGCCCGCGGTTCCGCTTGGTGAGCAACGCGCTCAGCCTGGGCGCGAACCTGGTCAGCAGCCAGGTCTTCGGCACCCGGTCCATCGGGTGGATCAGGGCGATGAGCCCGTCGCGCCGGTCAACGTACCTGTCACGGAGATCGGCGGTGATCTCGCTGTCCACCAGAGCCTCTTCGACCAAGTCGTACATGGCCCGGCGGAGCTGAGCCCTCACCTGGTTGGGGCACGTTCTGGACGGAGTCATGCCCACAGCGATGATGACGCGCTGACACGGTTGTATCGACAGGGTACTCATGGCTCCCCGCCTCCTGACCCTCGTGAAGCTGGAGGTGCGGGCTCTGGCTTCGATCCCTTGGGTGGGTGAACTTCAGCCGACTTCAGTTTGATTGAGCTATAGGTCTATAGTCGAGAGTAAGGTTCGACTGAAGTCCGAGCAATACCCAACAGCATTACCGGATTACGACCGAATGAGTGACTGAAGTCGACGCCTGTCCGGCAGCGGTGACACCGTGTTGCCGGACGACGCAAGGTGCCGCCGCTCCCTTGCACTGAAGTTCAGCTGAAGGACGTGATGGCGTGACCTCCACCGAGGGCCCCGCGCTGCAGCTGGCGCGTCGACTGCGTTCACTGCGCAAGCAGCACTGGTCCGGTATACGCATCACCCAGGAACAGCTGGCGCACGCGTTCGGAGTCAGCGTGCCGTTGATCTCGTCCTGGGAACGCTCGTCCGACCCGGCTGTGCCTCCGGTCCACCGCCTGGACGCCTATGCGACCTTCTTCGCCACGGCTCGTTCCATCGAACAGACGCCGTACGGCATGCCTGGTCGACTGGACGACGTTGAACAAGCCGCGAAAGCTTCTCTGCTCGCGGAGCTGACCGAGCTGCGAGACCGAGTCATGAGCGAAAGCCCTGACGAGGACACATCGCCGTTGACGGACAACCTCTGGCGGTTCCCTCCGGACGAGGACATCACGATCGTCTGCTCCGAACTCCCCGAGCGGCTGCTCTCCGAACGCCCGTTCACCGATCCGGAGGATCCGGACTACGTCGCGCTGTACCGGTTCTCGGACCTCGACTCACTGCTGGAACTGCACGGTCACATCCGTGCCATCAACCCGAGCAACAATGTTCGCGTGCTCAGCGGAGCTGCCTCCCTCCCCGTGGACGCTTACACCAGTCATCTGGTGCTGCTCGGGGGTATCGACTGGAACAAGGTCACGGCCGAGGTGCTGCGGCGAATCGACCTGCCCATCCGCCAGCAAGAGCGACCCGAAGACTCGGACACGGCGGGATTCGAGGTCGTCGTCGACGGGACCGTGAAGGTTTTCAAGCCGGTGCTGCGCAGGATCGGCAAGCGGCAGGTGCTCGAGGAGGACGTCGCGCACTTCTACCGGTCCCGCAACCCGTTCAACCGGAAGCGCACTGCCACTATCTGCAACGGCGTCTACTCACGCGGAGTTCTCGGCGCGGTCCGCGCTCTCACCGACCAGCGGTTCCGTGATCGCAACAACGACCACCTCGTCCGCCGGTTCGGCGGCCAGGAGACGATCAGTGTTCTCAGTCGCGTGCAGGTCCTGCAAGGTGCGGTCGTGACTCCCGACTGGACGAGCCCCGAGTTCCTGCTGCACGAATGGGCGATGTAGCTGCAAGGTTCGAGGCAGCCCGCATCTTCTCCGAGCATCACCACGGTTCTCACCGTCGACTGCTCGACACCGCACCGAGAACCTCACCCCAGGCACACGTGGACGCGATCATCGTCCCGACCATCCGCAAACCGCGGGCGCTTCGCCATGCCCTCAGCCTGGCCGAGCGGCTGGGATGCCCGCTGGTTGCGCTGTGCAGCGGCAAGTACA
>NZ_DASVFL010000295.1:0-20684 GCF_036380075.1 Lentzea sp.
GAGATCGTTCCGGTCATGGTTGTGGCGGCTGGGGAGTTGTCGGCTCAGCTGGGGTACTTCGCTGGGTGAGGGTGGGGCGTCTGGGGTTCCGGCGTGGTTGCGTTGGGGCGAGTTGGGTTCCTGTTCCAGCGTGGTCGTGCAACTCGGACGAAAGAGCGGGGTACATCGCCGCTTCGCGACGATTGCGATTGGGGCTTGACTTCGGGGCCCTTGCGAGGCGCTGTGGTCGGCCGGAAAAGGCCGGATGCTTCGCAACCGGCCGAGCCCGAATGGGTAGCACCTCGCACCCAAAGTCAAGCCCCAATCGCCAAAGACGGGTGGGTTCACCGGCTCTAATTGGCGCAAGGAAAAGACGGCTCGCCTTCGGCGTCGCTTGGAAGTGCGATGGGAGGACGGCTCGCCTTCGGCATCGCTTGGTTTGAGGTGCCTCGGCCTCGCCTTCGGGCTGGGTCAGTCGGGGCCGTCGACAAGCCTGGCCGGAGCCCTCAATCGCCATGCCTCCTCCACCAGTTCGGCCAGTTGGGCCGGGTCGACCCTTGCCAGGTTCACCAGGATCGATCCGTGGCCGTCGTAGTGCGGTGTCGTGAAGAAGGCTTCGTCGCCGGACGCGAGGAGTGCGGCCTTCTCGGTCGGGTCGCAGAGGAGCATCAGGCCGCCCTCGGCCTCCGTGCGGAGCCTGGCGAACCCCTTGCCCGCGACCTTCAGCGCCGGGGTGCGGTACCAGGCCGACGCCTCCGTCTCGGGTAGGCGGCTGGCCAGTTCGATGACGTCGTCCCAGGTCGGCATGCGGTCATCCTCGCCGTGGCGAGGGGTGGCCGCCTTGTACGAATGGAACCTGGGCGACTGGGAGGAATGCCCGGTTCGGCTGGGCGTCGAACGTCCCGCGCCCGAACGGCAGTATTGACAGCCGGTCTCGCTGGCCGCACTTTGTTGCTGATGGCGGAACGGGTTCCGTTCCGCGCAACGATGGCGAAGGGGTGTCCTGATGCCTGGTGCAGTGCCTCGCGTGGTGCTCGTGGGGGCCGGGATCGTCGGGTGTGCGCTGGCCGACGAGCTCACCGAACGAGGGTTCACCGACGTCACGGTTCTCGACCAGGCTGACGGGCCGGCGGCGGGTGGGTCCAGCAGTCATGCGCCCGGGCTCGTGTTCCAGACCAACTCGTGCCGCAGCATGACCGCGTTCGCGCGCTACACCGTGGAGAAGTACACCGGGCTCGGGTGCTTCGACCAGGTCGGCGGGCTGGAGATCGCCACGAGTGAGGCGCGGCTCGCTGACCTTGCGCGCAGGCACGGCTGGGCCACGTCGTGGGGGGTGGAGAGCCGGCTCGTCGACGCGGACGAGGTGGCTCGGCTGCACCCCTTGCTCGACCGGGAGCAGGTGCTCGGCGGGTTCCTCATCCCCAGCGACGGGCTGGCCAAGCCTGTGCAAGCCGCGGAGGTGCAGGCTCGGCGGGCCACTGAGCGCGGGGCTCGGTTCTTGTTCGGGCAGAAGGTCGTCGCGGTCGAGAGTGAAGGTGACCGCGTCACCGGGGTGCGGACCGAGAGCGAGACGATTCCCGCCGACGTCGTCGTGTCTTGCGCCGGGATGTGGGGGCCGGTGCTGGGGGAGATGGTCGGGCTGAGCATCCCGCTGGTGCCGATGGCGCACCAGTACGCGTTCACCGGGAACGTCGGCGTCGAGGCGGAAGCGCTGGCGCGGCAGCCGATCCTGCGGCACCAGGAAGCGGACCTGTACTTCCGGTCGCACGGGCGGGCGATCGGCATCGGTGCCTACGGGCACAAGCCCATGCCGATCCGGGCGTACGACATCACCGGCTCGGAGCTGCCGTTCACCAAGGAGGACTTCGAGCCGTCGTGGGAGGCGGCCGTGGACCTCATCCCCGCGCTGGCCGAGGCCGGGGTCGACCACGGGTTCAACGGGCTGTTCTCGTTCACCAGCGACGGGATGCCGTTGCTCGGGGAACATCCGCGGCTGCGGGGGTTCTGGGTCGCCGAGGCCGTGTGGATCACGCACTCCGCCGGGGTGGCGCGGGCGATGGCCGAGTGGATCGTGGACGGGCAGCCGGAGCTCGACCTGCACTCCAGCGACCTCGCGCGGTTCGAGCAGGTGCAGCTGGCGCCCGACTACGTGCTGGAGCGCAGCTGCCAGAACTTCGTCGAGGTCTACGACCTGCTGCACCCGTTGCAGCCCATGGAAAGCCCGCGGCCGATCCGCACCAGCCCGTTCTACGAGCGGCAGAAGGCGCTGGGGGCGTTCTTCCTGGAGGCGTCCGGGTGGGAGCGGCCGCACTGGTACGAGGCCAACGCGGACCTGCCCGAGGTCGCCGAAGTGCCCGCGCGCAACGAGTGGGCGAGCCGGTACTGGTCGCCGATCTGCGGCGCCGAGGCGCTCGTGACGCGCAAGCGCGTGGCGATGTTCGACATGACCCCCTTGAAGCGGCTGGAGGTCAGCGGGGCGGGTGCGCTGGAGTTCCTGCAGCGCATGACGACCAACAACCTCGACCGCTTGCCCGGTGCCGTGGTCTACACGCTGCTGCTCGACGAGCAGGGCGGGGTGCGCAGCGACCTCACGGTCGCGCGGCTCGACCGGACCACGTTCCAGGTCGGCGCCAACGGCAACCTCGACCTCGACTGGCTCACCCGGCACGCGCCGGAAGGCGTCCACGTCCAGGACATCACGCCCGGCACGTGCTGCATCGGCCTGTGGGGGCCGAAGGCGCGCGACCTCCTCGACGGCCTCTCGCACACGCTCGACACGCACAAGGGCTACTTCACCGCGCAACGGGCGTTCATCAAGAACGTGCCGGTGACCGCGCTGCGACTGTCCTATGTGGGCGAACTCGGCTGGGAGCTCTACACCACCGCCGACCTCGGCCCCAAGCTCTGGGACCTGCTGTGGGAGGAGGGGCGGGAGCACGGCGTCATCGCCGCCGGGCGCGGGGCGTTCAACAGCCTGCGGCTGGAGAAGGGCTACCGGTCGTGGGGGACGGACGTGACGACCGAGCACGACCCGTTCGAGGCCGGGCTGGGGTTCGCGGTGCGGATGGACCAGGACTTCCTCGGCAAGGGCGCGCTGCACAACCTCACCTCCACCAAGAAGCTCACCTGCCTCACGATCGACGACCCCGGCAGCGTCGTGCTGGGCAGCGAACCCGTGTACCACCAGGGAGAACCGGTCGGGTACGTCACGAGCGCCGCCTACGGGTACACGACCGGCCTCAACATCGCCTACGCCTGGCTGCCCAGCGAGATCGACGACGAGGTGGAGATCGAGTACTTCGGCGAGCGGGTCACCGCGCGGCCTGCTCAGGAGCCGTTGTTCGACCCCGGGATGAAGCGGCTGCGGAGCTGACATGGCCTACGACGTCATCGTCATCGGGCTCGGCGGCATGGGCAGTGCCGCCGCGTACCGGCTCGCCCGGCGCGGCAAGCGGGTGCTGGGACTGGAGAGGTTCACGCCGGTCCACACGCGGGGGTCGAGTCACGGCGGGTCGCGCATCACACGGCAGGCGTACTTCGAGGACCCCGCCTACGTGCCGTTGCTGCTCAGGGCGCACGAGATGTGGGACGGGATCGAACGCGACAGCGGTGAACGGATCTTCCACCGGGTCGGCGGCGTCATCGTCGGCCCGCCCGAGTCGGAGGCCGTCACGGGCAGCCGGGCGAGCGCCGAGCAGTACGGTCTCGAGCACGAGGTGCTCGACGCGCACGAGACCCGCCTGCGCTTCCCCGCGCTGCGTCCCGAGCCGGACGAGATCGCGCTGTACGAGGAGGGCGCGGGGTTCGTCGTGCCGGAGGCGGCGGTGCGGGCGCACCTCGGCCTGGCCGCGAAAGCGGGCGCCGAACTGCACTTCGAGGAACCGGTGACGCACTGGGAACAGGGCCGCGTCACCACCGCGAGCGCGACCTACGAGGCCGAGCACGTCATCGTCTGCCCTGGAGCGTGGGCGCCCGAGTTGTTGCGAGACCTGGGAATCCCGTTCGAGGTCGAACGAGCCGTCCAGCACTACTTCACGCCGAAGACCCGGGACTTCGACGACCACCCGATCTACATCTGGGACCCCGCCGACGGCAACGGCTTCTACGGCTTCCCCCGCATCGACGGCGCGGTGAAGGTCGCGTTCCACACCGGCGGCGACCCCTGCACCGCCGACACCGTCGACCGCGAGGTGCACGACCACGAGGTCGAGGCGATGAGGAACGCCACCGCGCGGCCGATGCCGGACATCGCCGGCACGTACCGGCGCGGCGCGACCTGCCTGTACACCAACACCGCCGACCGGCACTTCGTCGTCGCACCCCACCCGGAGCACGACGGCGTGACCGTGGCGTGCGGATTCTCCGGGCACGGCTTCAAGTTCGTGCCCGTCGTCGGCGAGATCCTCGCCGACCTCGCGATCGACGGGGCCACACGGCACCCGATCGGCCTTTTCGACCCTGCTCGCTTGAGAGGCGGAGCATGACCGGCAGCCTGATCTCCACCCTTGAGGGCCGCTACTACACCGACCCCGCGATCTTCGCGCAGGAACAGGCGAGGATCTTCGAGAAGATGTGGTTCTGCGCGGTCCGCTCCGGCGACCTCGCGAAGCCCGGCGACTTCCGCACCGTCCAGGTCGGGCGCGAGAGCGTGATCGTCGCGCGGGACCGCACCGGCGGGCTCAACGCGTTCCTCAACGTCTGCCGCCACCGCGGCGCGCGCATCTGCGTCGACGAGGCCGGCAGCGTCAAACGGGCGTTCCAGTGCCCTTACCACGCCTGGACGTACGCGTTGGACGGAAAACTGATCGCCGCACCCAATCTCACCTCAATGCCGGACATCGATCGCGTTGAGTACGGGCTGAGGAAGGTGCATCTGCGCGAGTGGCTCGGCTACGTGTGGGTGAATCTGGCCGACAGTCCTCCGAGCTTTGAGGACGACGTGCTGAGCGCCGTCACCGAACGGCTCGGCAGCCTGGAGGCCATCGACGGGTACGAGATCGACCGGTTGTCCGTCGGCAGGCGGATCGTCTACGACGTCAAGGCCAACTGGAAGCTGATCATCGAGAACTTCATGGAGTGCTACCACTGCGCGACCATCCACCCCGAGCTCACCGAGGTGCTGCCCGAGTTCGCCGACGGCTACGCGGCCCAGTACTACGTCGGGCACGGCGCCGAGTTCGGCGACGGGATCGAGGGGTTCACCGTCGACGGCGGCGAGGGCTTCGAGAAGCTGTCGTCCCTGGAAGAGGAACGCGACAGGAAGTACTACGCCATCACGGTCAAGCCGCAGGTCTTCATCAACCTCGTGCCGGACCACGTGATCCTGCACCGCATGTACCCGCTCGCCGCGGACCGGACGGTCGTCGAGTGCGACTGGCTCTACGCCAAGGAAGTCGTCGACACCGGCCGTGACGTCTCTCGCTCGGTCGAGCTGTTCCACCGGGTGAACGAACAGGACTTCGAAGCCTGCGAGCGATGCCAGCCCGCGATGGCATCACGGGCTTACGCGCAGGGGGGAGTGCTGGTGCCGTCGGAGCACCACATCGGCGGATTCCACGCGTGGCTGGTTCACAAACTGGAATCAGCCGACTAGGGGATCGACGCAAGACCGGTGCACGCGAAAGCTGGCACGGGTGATGGAGCAGACGGACTGCTTGCTCCCGGACGGGGAGCACGATCTCCTCCGCCGCATCCGGCAGCTGGCCGAGCGCGCGGAACGGACGGCGCACAACAGGTCCAACCTGGTGGGACCACCGCCGTCGCAGGAACACCTGGAAATCCTCGCGGAGATCAGAGCCCTCTCCGAGGAGATGACGACCAGCACGGCCACCGACGCGAGACGGGCCGAGGCGTTGCCCCGGCCCGCCAGACCCGCGGACGACCTCGTCCCCGGGAAGTTGTAGCCGTCAGCGGCGCTGACCGCGGACCATCTTCACGAGACCCTTCATCGTCTCCTCCAGACCGGAGCCGAACGGGTTGTCGTGCACCAGGTACGTCCACGTCGAGCTGGGGCGCTTCACCCCGGCGTCGGCGAGGTCGTAGCCGTCGTCGGTGATCTTCGCGGCCTCGTACTTCTCCTTCGTGAGCTCCCACGACTCCGGCACGATCTTGTTGAACGCCGGGATGGCCTCGCGGTGGAACTCGTCGAGCGGGTTCTGCCGGGCCAGCGCGCGCAGGTGGATGCCCTCGCGCAGGTCCGACAGGAACGTGAGGTGGTGCGTCCACAGGTCGTCGAGGAAGAACAGCGTGATCTTGCGGGCGGCGTCGGCGGCCACCTCGTCGGACACGCCCTCCTTCTCGCCGACCTTCTCGAACGCCGCGTCGGTGCGCATCACGACGTCGCGGTGCTTGAGCAGGATCTCGCGCTGGTGCTCGATGAGCTTGTTGTAGCGCCAGGTGTTGCGGTGGATCTCCAGGTTCACGCCCTCGGCGACGCGCTGCGCGTGCTCGAAGGTGTGCAGCAGGCCCTTGTCGTGCACGCGGCCGTCACCGTCCACTTCGGACGGGTCCTCGGCGTCCGGCGCGTACTGCGTGACGAGGTCGTCGTGCATGGAGGAGAAGAACACCGAACCGCCGGGGTCGCCCTGACGTCCGGCGCGGCCGCGCAGCTGGTCGTCCAGGCGGGACGACGAGTGGCGGCCGGTGCCGATCACGTACAGGCCGCCCAGCTCGGCGATCCGGTCGTGGTCCTCGCCCTCGTGACCGCCGAGGCGGATGTCCGTGCCGCGACCGGCCATCTGCGTGGAGACCGTGACGCGCTGGTACGAGCCGGCGTCGGCGATGATCGACGCCTCCTCGGCGTCGTTCTTCGCGTTCAGCACCACGCACTCGATGCCGGCGTCGCGCAGCTTCGAGGAGATCCGCTCGGACTCGGCCACGTCGAGCGTGCCGACCAGGATCGGCCGGCCCGTCTCGTGGACGGTCTTGATCTCCTGGACGATCGCGTCCTCCTTCTGCTCCAGCGTCGCGTAGAGGCGGAAGTGTTCGTCCTCGCGGATGTTCTCCTTGTTCGGCGGGATCACGAGCACCTCGAGCTCGTAGAACTCGCGCAGCGTCTCGGCGACGGCGACGGCGGTACCGGTCATGCCGCAGCGCGTCGGGTAGCGCGACAGCAGCGCCTGCACCGTCATCGAGTCGAGGATCTCGCCGGACTCGGTCGTCTGGACGTTCTCCTTGGCCTCGACCGCGGCCTGCAGGCCGTCCGGCCACCGCTGGAGCTTCGCGACGCGGCCGCGGGTGTCGTTGATCAGGTGCACCTTGCCGTCGCGGACGATGTAGTCGACGTCGCGGTGCAGCAGCACCTGGGCGTGCAGGGCGACGTTGACCTTCGACAGCGTCGAGGTGACGTGCTCCTGCGAGTACAGGTCGATCTCGCCGAGCGCGCGCTCTACGGCCTCGGAGCCCGCGCCCGTGAGGAAGACGTTGCGCTCCTCGTCGTCGATCTCGTAGTGCAGGTTCTGCCGCAGCCGCTTCACCAGGTCGGCGATGACGGGGTCGGCGGCTTCCGCGCTGGTCGAGCCGGCCAGCACGAGCGGCACGCGCGCCTCGTCGACGAGCACCGAGTCGGCCTCGTCGATCAGCGCGACCTCCGGCTCCGGCACGACGAGGTCGTCGGGGCTCGTGACGATCCGGTCGCGCAGGACGTCGAAGCCGATCTCGCTGACCGGCGCGTACGTGACCTCGCACCGGTAGGCCTCGCGCCGCTCCTCGGGCTTCGAGCTGCCGTTGATCCAGCCCACCGTGACACCGAGCAGCCGGTACAGCGGGCCCATCCACTCCGCGTCGCGCTGGGCGAGGTAGTCGTTGACGCTGACCACGTGCACGCGCTTGCCCTTGACGGCGAACCCGGCCGCGGCCATGGCGCCCGCGAGCGTCTTGCCCTCACCGGTGGCCATCTCGACGACGAGCCCGCTGAGCATGCCCAGCGCGCCCAGCACCTGCACGTCGAACGGGCGCTGCCCGATGGCGCGCTCCGCGGCTTCCCTCGTGAGGGCGACGAGCTCGGTGTCCGTGCTCTCCTCGCGCAGCTTCTTCGCGTGCTCGGTCAGTTCCTCGTCGCTGAACGCCTTGAACGCGTCAGCGTGTTTCTCCACGTCCTTGAGCAGAGCCTGGAACGGGGCGAGGTCAACCGACGCCGGTTTCTGGGCGAACCGGCGCATCCGCTGCTTGAAGCGCGCCATGAGAGTGGTCACGACGCAGCAACGTACGGCATGGCCGCGGGGTTCCGCAGAGGTCTTGACTGTGAAGGCTGGTTTTGTCCGGATTTCCCACCGGTCAGGGGACGTTTGCGCAGATCAGCGGTCGAAGTCGGTCTCACGGGACACCTTCTCCCACAGCTCGACCCCTGCCCGCACGTCGTCCAGGTGGGCGAGCACCCCGTCCACCGCGTCCCCGCCCAGCGGCAGCCGCAACGGCGTCTCGGCGGCGGCGAGCGCGGTGAGGATCGCGGCGGCCGCCTTGGCCGGGTCGCCGGGCTGCTGACCGTCGCGGACGTCGATGAACCGCCGCGTCTTGCCGGAGGACTCCGCGTAGGTCTCGGTGCGCCGCGACTCGGTGTACCCGCGCAGCAGGTTGGTGCGGAACGAGCCGGGTTCGACGACCAGCACCTTGATGCCGAACTCCTTCACCTCGTCGTCGAGGGCCTCCGACAGCCCTTCCAACGCGAACTTGGACGCGCTGAACGCCCCGAAACCGCCGTACGACAGCCGTCCGCCCAAGCTGCTCATCTGCACGATGGCGCCCTCGCGCCGTGCGCGCATGTGCGGCAGCACGGCCCGGATGAGCGCGGCGGGCCCAAACACGTGCACCTCGAACAGGTCGCGCAGCTCCGCGTCGGTGGTCTCCTCCACGGCACCCACGTGCGTGCGACCCGCGTTGTTGACGAGAACGTCGATCCGGCCCTCTTCGGCGACGACGTTGGCAACAGTGGTGCGGATGGCGTCGTGGTCGGTCACGTCCAGCCGGACGGGGACGATCTGGCGGGGATGGGCCCGCACCAGGTCGTCCAGCGCCTCCGGCCGGCGTGCGGTGGCCACGACCCGGTCGCCGGCGCCGGCCGCCGCCTCGGCGAGGGCACGGCCCAGGCCGCTGCCGGCACCGGTGATCAGCCAAACCTTGTCGGACACGCCGTCATCTCCTCGGTTGGTCCCGCCCCCGCAGTCTGACGGAGGGTTGCCGGAACCGCCCGGGGAAGAAACGTGGTCAAACGACCACGAGCGGAACCCGCACACCGATGGCGTCGGAAAGCGTGCCGAGATCGCCGGGGTCGGAGGTGAGGACCGCGCAGTTCTGGCTGACAGCGGCGATGACGACCGCGGCGTCCACGACGTCCGATGTACCGGCCACTGCGAGCAGTCGTCCCACGGCTTCGGCGACGTCGTCGGTGAACGGAAGCGTCCTGCACATCCGGCGGAGCATCGACACGGGTGCCTGTCGTGAGGTACCGCGCCAGACTTGTGCCAGGACAACGGTGGGCAACAGCGCTGGGGTGCCTGCGTCCAGGGCATCTCGGCACGCACCGTAGACGCGACCCCTGGGATTTCCTTCCACGTGGATCAACGCGCCTGCGTCCAGGACCAGGCCGCGGGCGCTCAACCTGCCCGCCTCTCGTTCGGAAGGCCGAGAAGCCGGGCCAATGCGGCAGCTCGTGCCGCGGCGTCCTCCGGTGACTCCGGAGCGCCCACGCCCGCTGCCGCCAGTTCGGCGCGGATCTCGCTCAGTTCGCCGGCATCGGGCTCTCCGAACTGTGCCGCGTAATCCTGCGCGGCGGCCTGCGCCTCAGCGAGATCGGCAGCGGTCTCCGCCGCTTCGGCGAGCCACGTCGACAGGGGAATGCCTGCTCGCTCTGCTGCGCGCCGGGCGCGAGCGGCAACGATGTCCGGCAAGGACACGCTCAACTTCTCTACCGCCATGAACTCAATGCTAACCTGCTTGGTGCTACCACGGTAGCACCAAGCAGGAATCGCCCTACGCGGTCGCCCGGTGCGTCTCCGGCAGCTTCAGCACCGAGTACAGCGTCACGAAGCCCATCAGGCACAGGAACGCCGACACCGACATCGACGTCGCCGTCCACCCGAGCAGCGCCGTCATGATGACCGGCGTGCCGCCGCTGACCAGGATCGACGCCAGCTGGTACGCGAGGGAGGCGCCCGAGTACCGCACGTGCGGCTCGAACAGCTCACCCAGGTACGCCGCGATCGGCCCGTAGACGAGCGAGGACGCGAGACCGCCGACCGTCGTGGCGACGAACAGCAACAACAACGACGCCGTGTCCACGAGCAGGAAGTACGGGAACGCCCACACGATCAGGCCGATCGACCCCGCGATGATCAGCGGACGGCGGCCCAGGCGGTCGGACAGGTGACCCGCGTAGAGGATCACCGGGATGCTCACGAGCGACGAGAGCAGGCTGACGATCAGCACCGAGTCGCGCGACAGGCCCAGGGTCGTCGTGGCGTACGAGAGCACGCCGGCGATCGACACGTAGAAGATCGCGTTGGACGCGAACATCAGGCCCGCGCCCAGCAAGATCGCCTTGCGGTGCGTGCGCAGTGCCTCCCTGAGCGGTGCGTGGGCGACGGCCGGCGCGTCGGCGCGGCGTTGCTGCAGCTCGCGGAAGACCGGGCTGTCCTCGACCTTCAGCTGGATGAACAGGACGACCGGGAACAGCAGCGCCGACGCCAGGAACGGCACGCGCCAGCCCCACGACGCGAACGCCTCCGCGGACATCGTGGTCGACGCCAGGATGAAGGCCACGTTGCCCAGGAACACGCCGATCGGCACACCGGCCTGGCCGAACGTGCCCGCGAAGCCGCGCCGGTTCTCGCCGGCCGACTCCGTCAGCAGCAGGACCACGCCGCCCCACTGCCCGCCGACCGCGATGCCCTGCAGGAACCGCAGCAGCACCAGCAACAGCGGGGCGCCGACGCCGATGCTCGACGACGTCGGCAACAAGCCGATCAGGAACGTGGCGCTCGCCATCATCGCCAGGCAGATGACCAGCGCCGGCTTGCGGCCGATCCGGTCGCCGACGTGGCCGAAGACCAGCCCGCCGATCGGCCGCGCGACGAAACCGGCCCAGAACGTGCTGAACGACAGCAGCAGCCCGACGATCGGGGTGGCCTCGGGGAAGAACAGCTTCGGGAACACCAGGGCCGCTGCGGTCGCGTAGATGAAGAAGTCGTACCACTCGATGCTGGAGCCGACCAGACCGGCCGCCATGAGCCTGCGCAAGGTCTTCTTTTCAGTCGGGGCGACACTGACCACAACTTCTCCTTCACCACGTGTCGATGAACGGGCGTTTCTTCCCCTGCGAACGGGAAGCTGCGGGGGCCAGCGCCGTGGCGATCCAACGGCGCGTCTCGGCCGGGTCGATCACGTCGTCGATCTCGAAGACCGACGCGACGTTCAGCGCTTTGCCGTGCTCGTAGGCCATGGCGACCATCCGGTCGTAGCGCTGCTTGCGTTCCTGTTCGTCCTCGATCGCCTCGAGCTCCTTCCTGAACCCGAGCTTGATCGCGCCTTCGAGGCCCATCGGCCCGAACTCGCCGGTGGGCCAGGAGATCGCGAACCGCGGGACCTTCAACGACCCCGCGGCCATCGCCTGCGCGCCGAGGCCGTACGCCTTGCGGAGCACGACGAGTCCGAACGGGACGGTGATGTTGGCGCCCGTCACGACCATGCGGGTGAGGTGGCGGACGGTGGCGGTGCGCTCGGCGTCCGGGCCGACCATGAAGCCCGGGGTGTCGCACAGGGAGACGACGGGGACGTCGAACGCGTCGGCGAGCTGGAGGAAGCGGGCGCACTTGTCGGCGGCGTCGGCGTCGATGGCGCCGCCGAGGACGTGCGGGTCGTTGGCGATCAGGGCGATGGGCCGGCCCTCGACGCGGACCAGGGCCGTGACGATGCCCTTGCCGAAGCCGGCGCGCAGTTCGAGGACCGAGCCGGTGTCGGCGAGGGTGGTGATGACGTTGCGGACGTCGTAGGCGCGGAGGCGGTTCTCGGGGACGGCGTGGCGCAGGAGGCGCTGGTCCGCGGCCTCCCAGGTCTCCGACGGCCCCTGGAAGTACGAGAGGTACCGGCGGGCGACCTCGACCGCCTCCTCCTCGGAGCCGACCACGACGTCCACCACGCCGTTGGGCACCTGCACGTCCAGCGGCCCGATCTCCTCCGGCCGGAACACGCCCAGCCCGCCGCCCTCGATCATCGCCGGGCCGCCCATGCCGATGTTCGCGCCCTCGACCGCGATGATCACGTCGCACGTGCCGAGCAGCACCGCGTTGCCCGCGAAGCACCGGCCCGCCACCACGCCGATCAGCGGCACCTGGCCGCTCAGCTGGGCGAACGCGTGGAACGAGCCGCAGTCCAGGCCGCTGACCATGCTGTGGTCGGTGTCGCCGGGTCGTCCACCGCCGCCCTCCGCGAACAGCACGACCGGCAGGTTCTCCTGCTGCGCCAACGCGAACAGCCGGTCCTTCTTCTGGTGGTTGCGCATGCCCTGCGTGCCGGCGAGCACGGCGTAGTCGTACGACATCGCCACGACCCGCTGCCCGTTCACGACCCCGATGCCCGCCACCAGACCGTCGGCGGGCGTGCGTTCGATCAGCTCTTCCAACGACCGCCGCTGCCGTTGCGCCGCCAGGGCCAGACCGCCGTACTCGACGAACGACGAGCAGAGGTCCTCGATGTTCTCGCGGGCGGTCCTGCCGCCGCGGGCGTGCCGGCGGGCAGCGGCTTCCGGACGTGAGAAGTCGTGCCGCGCCAGCACTTCGGCAAGATCCGGGCGGACGAACGCGGGATCCACGTCGACGACGTCCTCTGTGGACTCACCGCCGCCGGACGCGAGCACCTGACCCTCGGCGACGGTGTCGCCCACCGACACCAGCACCTCCCCTGACACCCGGACGACGTGCTGCATCTTCATCGCTTCCAGCACCACTGAGTCCGCGGAGACGGCCACCACCGTGCCGGCCAGCGGTGCCCGCATCCCGGTGACGGGCTCGTCGGCCACGAAATCCGTGGTCGCCCCGACGATGTCCTGCGACAGCAACGTCTTCAGGAACGACAGGTTCGTGGACACGCCCTCGATGCGGAACTCGCCCAACGCGCGCCGCGCCCGGTTCAGGGCCACGTCCAGGTCCTCGCCGTGCACCACGAGCTTCGCGAGCAACCCGTCGTACCGCGTCCCGACCCGGTAGCCGGGGTACCCGTGCGTGTCGACCCTGATGCCGGGCCCGGCGGGCAGCCCGAACGACGACAGCACCCCGCCCGAGGTCTGGTTCACCCGCACCTGCACGGCGGAACCGCGGTTCAACGGCGTGTAGTCGACCTCGCCGCCCCACGCGAGCAGCAGCTGCGTGCGGACCAGGTCCACACCGGACACCATCTCGGTCACCGTGTGCTCGACCTGCAGTCGCGGGTTGACCTCCAGGAACGCGAACGAGTCGCCGGACACCAGGAACTCCACCGTGCCGACGCCGGTGTACCGGGCCGCGGAGGCCAGCGCGACCGCCGCCTCCCACAGGGCCTTGCGCAGCGACGGCTCCAGCAGGGGAGCGGGCGCGATCTCCACGACCTTCTGGTGCCGCAGCTGCAGCGAGCAGTCGCGGTCGCCGATCACCGACGTCCCGACCAGCTGCACCTCGACGTGCCGCGCGGAGGGCATCAGCCGCTCGAGGTAGACGTCACCGTTCCCGAACGCCGCCAGCGCCTCCGCCCGGCAGGCTTCCACGGCGGCGTCGAGGTCCTCGGGGCGCGTCACCGCCCGCATCCCCTTGCCGCCCCCGCCGGCGACCGCCTTCACCATCACGGGGAACTCGCCGGGCGCGGCCTCCAGCACCGGGATCCCCAGCGACGCCGCCAGTTCCCGCGCTCGCCGCTTGTCACCGAGCAACTCCAGAACGTCAGCGGACGGCCCCACGAACGTCAGCCCGCGCTCGGAACACGCCCGGGCGAACGACGCGTTCTCGGACAGGAACCCCCACCCCGGATGCACCGCCTGGCAGCCGGACGCGGCGTCCAGGATCTGGTCGACGTCCAGGTACGGGGAGTCGCCACGCAGCGCTACCGCCCGGTCCGCGAGCTGCACGTGCAACGACGACGCGTCGTCCCCGGCGTACACCGCCACGGTGCGTATTCCCAGGTCAGCGGCCGCGCGCAGCACGCGGACGGCGACCTCACCCCGGTTGGCGACGAGCAGCACGGCAATCCTCCTGAGCGACCGCTTAGTATGTGACGGCGATCGCATGTTGCCATCCCGGGTCAACAGAAGTCCACACGGAACCGATCGGGGAGCTGAGGCGTCAACGGAACACTTCGCCGCAAACGGGCGATCCAGTTGGCAGACTTCCCCGCAACTTCGCGAAGGGCTTCAGGAGGGCGCAGTGGTGTTCAAGAGGATGATGCGCGCGTTCGGCGTGGGCGGGCCGACTGTCGACACGGTGCTCACCAACCCGAACGTCCGGCCGGGCGAGGTCCTGTCCGGCGAGGTGCGGATCGCCGGCGGCGACCACCCGGCCGAGATCGACCACGTCACGCTCGCGCTGCTCACCCGCGTCGAGGTCGAGAGCGGCGACAACGAGTACAACACCAACATGGAGTTCCACAAGTTCTCCGTGGGCCAGCGGATCCTCGCCCAGCCGCACCAGAACATGTCGCTGCCGTTCCAGATCCCGGTGCCGTTCGAGTGCCCGCTCAACGTCGTGGGCGGCTCGCAGCTGCACGGCATGCAGCTCGGCCTGCGCACCGAGCTCGAGGTCCGCGGCGCGGTCGACCCCGGCGACCTCGACCCGATCTGGGTGCACCCGCTGCCGTCGCAGGACGCCGTGCTCCAGGCGTTCGGGCACATGGGCTTCCGCTTCACCAAGGCGGACAACGAGCGCGGCCGCATCTACGGCGTGCCGCAGCAGCTGCCGTTCTACCAGGAGATCGAGTTCTACCCGCCGCCGCAGTTCTCCGGCCGCCTCAAGCAGGTCGAGCTGACGTTCGTCACGACGCCGGGCGAGCTGCACGTGATCCTCGAGGCCGACAAGCGCGCCGGGCTGCTGCGTTCGGGCGGCGACGCCTACGGCCGCTTCGCCGTCTCGCACCAGCAGGCCATCGGCACCGACTGGACCGCGACGATCAACCAGTGGATGGCGCAGGTCTCCGGCAGCCGCTGGTAGATCCGGGAAGCACCCGATCGGTCTACGGCGTTGCGCCTCGCGCTGCGACTCCCCTCCGCTGAAGGGATGATCCGCCGCAAGATCCCCGGCGCCATCGGGGAGTAGCGGAGGAGGCGGTCATGGGCATCGGCAGCATCATCGGTGCACTCGTCATCGGTCTGATCCTGGGCGTGCTCGGCCGGCTGTTCGCGCCGGGCAAGCAGAGCATCCCGATCTGGCTGACGATCGTCGTCGGCATCGTGGCGGCGTTCATCGGCACGTGGATCGCGCGGCTGCTCGGCGTGGAGGACACGCCCGGCATCGACTGGATCGAGCTGATCGTCCAGATCGTGGTCGCCGCGGTCGGTGTCTCGGTCGTCGCCGGGATGTACGGCAGGAAGTCGGTCAGCTAGCCGGACGGACCATCCGCAGGACGAGGTCGGCGTACAGCGCGCCGATCTCGTCCGGGGTCCGCTTCCCGCCGGGCTGGTACCAGCGCGCGACGTCGATGCACAGCGACAGCACGGCCAGGGTCGCGCCCTTGAGGTCGGGGACGTCGAACACGCCCTCCTCGACTCCGTCGGCGATGAACGCCCGCATCCGCCGCTCGATCTGCCGGCGCAGCTCCGCCACCTGTGCGTGGTGTTCCCGGGAGAGCGCGCTCAGCTCGTACTGCACCACCCTCGCCGTCGTGTGGAACTCCGCGTGCCACCCCGCGAACTTCGCCACGGCGTTCTCCAGCCGCTGGACGGCGTCACCGCCCTCGATCGCCGAGAGCAGCGCCAGCGACGTCTCGTGGCCCACGAGCGAGATGTTGAAGAGCAGCTCCTCCTTGGACCGGTAGTGGATGTACACGGCCGCGGGGGACATGCCCGCCAGTGAGGCGATGTCCCGGGTCGTCGTCGCGTGGTACCCCTTGTCCGCGAACGCCTGGACGGCGGCGATGAGCATCCGGCGGGCGGCCTCGGGGGTCACCGCGCGCCACGTCTCGTCGAGCAGCGCGAACCCGTCCAGTCCGGTCGTCGTCATCGGTGGCTCCTGGTGTGTTGACAGGGGATGGATCGTACTGCACGCTAAGCGTGCGCTTAGATCTAAGCAACCGCTTAGTATGGAGGTTAGTGGTGCAGCGGACGCTGTTCAACGAGGATCACGCCGCGTTCCGGGAGTCGGCGAAGGCGTTCGTCGAGCGCACGATCACCCCGAACGTCGAGAAGTTCATCGAGCAGCGGGTGATCGACCGGGAGGTGTGGCTGGAGGCCGGCCGCCAGGGCCTGCTGGGTCTCGAGATCCCCGAGGAGTACGGCGGCAGCGGCGCGGACGACTACCGGTTCAACACGGTGTTCGCCGAGGAGCTGTGCCGGGTCAACGCGGCGGTCGCGTCGTCGATCGGCATCCACGGCGACGTCGTGGCGCCCTACCTCGTCGACCTGTGCACCGAGGAGCAGAAGCAGCGCTGGCTGCCCGGCATGTGCACCGGCGAGATCAAGACCGGCATCGCGATGACCGAGCCGTCCGGCGGGTCCGACCTCGCGGCGCTCAAGACCAACGCCGTGCGCGACGGTGACGACTGGATCCTCAACGGCTCCAAGACGTTCATCACCAACGGCTACACCGCCGACATGATCGTCGTCGCGGCCCGCACCGACCCGTCGAAGGGCTCGCGCGGCATCTCGCTGTTCGCCGTCGAGACCGGCATGGCGGGCTTCGAGCGCGGCCGCAAGCTCGACAAGGTCGGCCAGCACCCGTCCGACACCGCGGAGCTGTTCTTCTCCGACGTGCGCCTGCCCGCCGCGAACCTCATCGGCGAGGAGGGCCAGGGCTTCATCTACATGATGGAGCGCCTGCCGCAGGAGCGGATCGGCGCCGCCATCTCGAACCTCGCGCACGCGCAGGGCATCTTCGACGAGACGCTCGAGTACGTGAAGGAGCGCAAGGCCTTCGGCCAGGCGATCGGCAAGTTCCAGCACAACAAGTTCCTGCTGTCCGAGCTGCGCACCAAGCTCGACGTCACGCAGGCGTTCGTCGACACGCTCACGATGCAGCACGTCCGCGGCGAGCTGAGCCCGGTCGAGGCGGCGCAGGCGAAGTACTGGAGCGCCGACATCGAGAACGAGGTCATCGACGCCTGCGTGCAGCTGCACGGCGGCTACGGCTACATGACCGAGTACCGCGTCGCCCGCGCGTGGATGGACGCCCGCGTCACCAAGATCTGGGCGGGGTCCAACGAGATCATGAAGGAACTCATCGGCCGCGACCTGGGCCTGTAGGGGAGATCGACATGGCTGAAGCCGTCATCGTGTCCACCGCCCGGTCGCCGATCGGTCGTGCCCGCAAGGGATCGCTCGCCTCGCTGCGCCCGGACGACCTGGCCGCGCAGGTCGTCTCGGCCGCGCTGGGCGACATCCCGGCGTCCGAGCTCACCGACCTGCACCTGGGTTGTGCCGAGCCGCAGGACGAGCACGGGCAGAACATCGCGCGCCGCGTGGCCGTGCAGCTCGGGTACGACACGTTGCCGGGCACGACGGTCAACCGGTTCTGCGCGTCGTCCGTGCAGACCGCGCGGATGGCCTTCCACGCCATCAAGGCGGGGGAGGGCCACGCGTTCGTCTCCGCCGGCGTCGAGTGCGTCTCGCGGTACATGCACTCCGGCACGCCGTCGTTCAACCCGTTGTTCGACGAAGCCCAGCAGCGGACGCAGGACACGGCGGCGTCCAACGCACCGTGGACCGACCCGCGGCTGGACGGCAAGCTGCCCGACTACTACATCGCGATGGGCCAGACGGCCGAGAACGTCGCGACGCAGCTGGGCATCTCGCGCCACGACCAGGACGAGTTCGGTGTGCGGTCGCAGAACCTCGCGGAGAAGGCGATCGCGGACGGGTTCTTCGCCCGCGAGATCACCCCGGTCACGCTGCCCGACGGCACCGTCGTCTCGACCGACGACGGCCCGCGCGCCGGCGTGACCTACGAGGCGGTCTCCCAGCTCAAGCCCGTCTTCCGGCCCGAGGGCACGGTCACGGCCGGCAACTGCTGCCCGTTGAACGACGGCGCGGCCGCGGTCGTGATCATGAGCTCCACGCGCGCGGAGGAGCTCGGCCTCACCCCGTTGGCGCGCATCGTGTCCACGGGCGTGTCCGGGCTGTCGCCGGAGATCATGGGCCTCGGCCCGGTCGACGCGACCAACCAGGCGCTGGCACACGCCGGTCTGTCCATTTCGGACATCGACCTGGTCGAGATCAACGAGGCGTTCGCGGTGCAGGTGCTCGGGTCGCAGCGCGCGCTGGGCATCGACATCGACAAGCTGAACGTGCACGGCGGCGCGATCGCGCTCGGCCACCCGTTCGGCTCGACCGGTGCCCGGATCATGACGACGCTGATCAACGGCATGCAGGCCCGCGACGCCCAGTTCGGTCTGGAGACCATGTGCGTCGGCGGCGGTCAGGGCATGGCGATCATCCTGGAAAGGCTTTCCTGATGGGCATTCTCGACAGGTTCCGGCTGGACGGGCAGGTCGCGATCGTCACCGGCGCGTCCTCGGGTCTGGGCGTCGCGTTCGCCAAGGGACTGGCCGAGGCGGGCGCGGACGTCGTGCTCGCGGCCCGCCGGGCGGACAAGCTGAAGGACACGGCCGCGCTCGTCGAGTCCGCGGGTCAGCGCGCGCTGGTCGTGCAGGCGGACGTCTCGAAGCCCGAGGACTGCCGCGAGGTCGCGCGGGCCGCCGCCGAGTTCGGCACGGTCGGCGTGCTCGTGAACAACGCGGGTGTCGCGTCCGCGGTCCCGGCCTCGCGGGAGACGCCCGAGGAGTTCCGCGGCGTCATGGACGTGAACCTCAACGGCGCCTACTGGATGGCCCAGGCCGCCGCCGCGGTCATGAAGTCCGGCGGCTCGATCATCAACATCTCCAGCGTCCTCGGGCTCGTGACCGGCGGCATCCCGCAGGCCGCGTACTCGGCGTCGAAGGCCGGTCTGCTCGGCCTGACCCGCGACCTGGCGCAGCAGTGGACCGGGCGCAAGGGCATCCGGGTCAACGCGATCTGCCCCGGGTTCTTCGCCTCGGAGATGACCGACCAGTACCCGCCGGGATACCTCGAGAAGATCCAGGCGACGCTGCCGTCCGGGCGAATCGGTGACCCGGAGGAACTAGCCGCGGCCGTTCTGTTCCTGGCTTCGCCCGCGGGCGGTTACGTTACCGGCGAGACGCTCGTCGTCGACGGTGGTGCCGTGATCGTCTGACCCGTGGGGGGAACCGTGGGCGAGCCCGAGTTCAAGGTCGTCGACCCGCGAAGACGGTTCCTCCTGTGGTTCGCGCCGCCGCTGGCGGTGTTCGTGGCAGGGCTGGTGGTGCTGCTCGTCTCCGGGCACGTCACCGGCCCTTTCCGGCCGGTCACCGTGGTCAGGGCGCTGCTCGCGTCCAAGCGCGACTTCTTCCAGGACGAGCAGGTCAAGCGCATCCTGATGGCGCGCGGCTACCAGGTGCACGTGACGCCCGTCGGCTCCCGCGACCTGGCGAACAAGCCCGACCTCGACTCGTTCCACTTCGTGTTCCCGTCGGGGCACGTCGCGAACGAGCACGTGAAGGCGCGCCGGGCGGGCAAGCACGTGGTGCCGTACCGGCCGTTCTTCACCCCGGTCGTGCTCGCCTCGTTCCGCGAGTACGCCGACGCGCTCGTGCGGGCGGGAGCGGCGAAGGCGCACGGGCAGGGTCCGCAGCCGCTCTACTACGACCTCGACATGAAGGCGTTCAAGGACCTCGCGCAGAGGAAGTGGAACGAGTTCGGCCTGACCAACGGCAACCGGGTGATCGCGCAGTCGCCGGACCCGTGCAAGGCCTACTCGGGCGCGACGCTCGTCGGGTTCTTCGCCACCGCCTTCGGCGACGAGCCACCGCAGACCGTCGAGGCCGCGGAGGAGCTGGCGCGGGAGGTCAAGCCGTTCGTCGACGCCCAGGGCCAGGCAGGCGAGGACATGGCCCCCAAGTACTTCGTGCCCGAGGGCCGCACGCACGCGGTCATCGCGGTGATCTACGAGCACCAGTACATCGCCTACCAGCTGCGGCAGAAGTCCGTCGACACCGAACGCGTGCTGCTCTACCCGACGAAGCAGCACCAGAGCACGCCCGAGCTGATCTCGTTCACGCCCGAGGGCGACCGGATCGGCGAGCTGATGATGAACGACCCGGACCTGCGCCGCCGCGCGGTCGAGCTGGGCTTCCACTCGCTGGGCTGGAGCGGCGAGACCGACAACGACTTCGGCAGCTACATCGCCGGCCGCGGCCTGCCCGAACCACCCGCGGGTGACCAGGGCAGGGTGCAGCTGCCCAAGGCGGAGCTGTTCGAGCGCATGCTCGACGTCGTCGGCGACTGCCGATGAGACTGCTGGCGGCCGTGGTGCTGCTCCTGCTGTCCGCGTGCACGTCGAGCACGCCCCCGCCGGTGCGCCTGAAGGTGCTGGCCAGCACGGAGCTGGCCGACCTCGGCCCCGTGCTGGCGGAGCTCCGCAAGGCCACCGGCGTGGAGCTGGCGGTCGAGTACCGCGGCACGGTCGAGGCCGGCCGCTCGCTCGCCG
>NZ_DASVFL010000296.1:0-6122 GCF_036380075.1 Lentzea sp.
GAGCAGGCGCGGGAGCTGCTGGACCTCGTCCGGTCGGCCGCCGCGCAGGTGCTGGGGCACCACGACCCGGCCGCGGTCGAGGAGGACAGGCAGTTCCGCGACCTCGGCTTCGACTCGCTGACCGCGGTCGAGCTGCGCAACGCGTTGCTGGAGAAGACCGGTCACCGGCTGCCCGCGACCCTGGTGTTCGACTACCCGACACCGCTCGCGCTCGCCCGGCAGCTGCGGACCGACCTGCTCGGCGAGACGGCCGCGGCGGCACCGGTCGTCACCGCGCCGGTGGACGAACCGATCGCGATCGTCGCGCTGAGCTGCCGCTTCCCCGGCGGCGTGACGAACCCCGAGCAGCTGTGGGACCTGCTCGCGTCCGGCGGTGACGCCATCTCGGGCTTCCCGGACGACCGCGGCTGGGACCTCGACCGGCTGCGCCACCCCGACCAGGACCGGCCGGGCGTCTCGCACGCCCACGAGGGCGGGTTCCTCTACGACGCGGCCGAGTTCGACGCGGACTTCTTCGGCATCTCACCCCGTGAGGCGCTGGTCATGGACCCGCAGCAACGGCTGCTGCTGGAGGCGTCGTGGGAGCTGTTCGAACAGGCGGGCATCGACCCGGCCTCGTTGCGCGGCAGCGACACCGGCGTCTTCGCGGGCACCAACGGCCAGTTCTACGCGGCCCTCGCGGCGGACACCGACGAGGACGTCGCCGGGTACGTCGGCACCGGCAACTCGGCGAGCGTCGTGTCCGGCCGGGTGGCCTACACGTTCGGCTTCGAGGGCCCGGCGGTCACCGTGGACACGGCGTGTTCGTCGTCGCTGGTGGCTCTGCACCTCGCGGCACAGGCACTTCGGCGCGGTGAGTGCTCGCTGGCCGTCGCCGGCGGTGTCACCGTGATGTCCACTCCGGACGCCTTCGTCGACTTCAGCCGGCAGCGCGGGCTTGCGAAGGACGGGCGCTGCAAGGCGTTCTCGTCCTCCGCCGACGGCACCGGCTGGGGCGAGGGCGTCGGTCTGGTCCTCGTCGAACGGCTCTCCGACGCCCGGCGCCACGGCCACCAGGTCCTGGCGGTCGTGCGGGGCAGCGCGGTGAACCAGGACGGCGCCTCTAACGGTCTCACCGCGCCGAACGGGCCGTCGCAGCAACGCGTCATCCGCAAGGCGCTCGCCGACGCCGGGCTGACCCCCGCCGACGTGGACGCGGTGGAGGCGCACGGCACCGGCACGGCGCTGGGCGACCCGATCGAGGCGCAGGCGCTGCTCGCGACCTACGGCCAGGACCGGGAGACGCCGCTCTGGCTGGGCTCGGTCAAGTCCAACATCGGCCACACCCAGGCCGCGGCCGGTGCCGCCGGCCTGATCAAGATGGTGCTGGCCCTGCGCAACGACACGCTGCCCAAGACGTTGCACGTCGACGAGCCGTCCACGCACGTCGACTGGTCGGCGGGCGCTGTCTCGCTGCTCACCGAGGCACGGCCGTGGCAGCGCAACGGCCACCCGCGCCGCGCCGGGGTGTCGTCGTTCGGCGTCAGCGGCACGAACGCGCACGTGATCATCGAGGAGGCGCCGGACAGCCCGGTCGTCCCGTCGCCGAGCGACGTGATCGCGCCGCTGGTCCTGTCCGCGAGCAGCCGGGAGGCGTTGGCGGACCAGGCAGCACGGCTCGTGCCCGTGGTCGGCGCGACCGAACCGGCCGCGGTGGCGCGATCTCTGGTCACCTCCCGCGCCACGCTCGGCCACCGCGCCGTCGTCCTCGGCGAGAGCCGGGCCGACCTGCTCGGCGGACTCACGGCACTGGCCGCGGGACAGGAGGTTCCCGGACTCGTCAGCGGTGCCGCGGTGCCGGGCAAGACCGCGTTCCTGTTCTCCGGTCAGGGTTCCCAGCGCCCCGGCATGGGACGGGAGCTGTACGGGCGGTTCCCCGTGTTCGCCCGGGCCTGGGACGAGATCTGCGCCGCGTTCGACGACCGCCTCACCGACGTCGTGACCGGTGGCGACGGCCTCGACCACACGGGTTGGGCCCAGCCCGCGCTGTTCGCGGTCGAGGTCGCGCTGTTCCGCCTGCTGGAGTCGTGGGGCGTGCTCCCGGACTTCGTCGCCGGCCACTCGATCGGCGAGGTCGCCGCGGCCCACGTCGCCGGGGTGCTCTCGCTCGCCGACGCGGCCGTGCTCGTCGAGGCTCGCGGCAGGCTCATGCAGCGGCTCCCGGCCGGCGGGGCGATGGTCGCGTTGCAGGGCAAGGAGAACGAGATCCCCGAAGGTGTCTCCATCGCCGCGATCAACGGACCGGACTCGGTCGTGATCTCCGGTGACGACGACGCCGTGACGCGGGTCGAGCAGGAGTGGCGCGCAAAAGGCCGCAAGACCTCACGGCTGCGCGTCTCCCACGCGTTCCACTCCACGCACATGGATGCGATGCTCGACGACTTCCGCGCCGCGATCAGCGGACTGACCTTCCACGAGCCCCGGATCCCCGTCGTGTCCAACGTGACCGGCCTGCTGACCACCGACCTGGCCGACGCCGAGTACTGGGTCGAGCACGTGCGCGAGCCGGTCCGCTTCCACGACGGCGTGCGGGCGCTGGCCGCCGCCGGAGTCAGCCGGTTCGTCGAAGTGGGGCCGGACAGCGTCCTGGCCGCCCTCGTCAGGGACTGCCTGGAGGACGACGCGGTGGTCGTGCCGCTGCTGCGCCGCGACCGCGAAGAACCCGCGACGCTGCTCACCGCCATCTCCACCGTCCACGTAACCGGCGGGACAGTGGACTGGACGGCTCTCGTGCCGGAAGCCGGCCCGGTCGCCCTGCCGACCTACCCGTTCCAGCGCGAACGGTTCTGGCTCACGCCCCGCAGGACGTCGGCGCGGTCGCGGCACGACTGGCTCCTGGAGCTGGAGTGGGTCCGCGCCGACCTGCCGGGCAAGCCGTTCGAGGTCGTCAGCGACCTCGCGGCCCTGCGGACGGTCCCGGACACCGTGGCGGTCGTCGTGCCCGGCACCCCGGACCTGCGCGAGCTCGCGGCGTGGACCGTCGGCCTGGTCCGCGACTGGCTCGCCGACGACCGGTTCACCGCCGCCAAGCTGGTGGTCGTGACGTCCGTTGAGGACGAGCTCGGCAGCGCGACCGTCCAGGGCCTGATCTCCTCGGCCCAGCTGGAGCACCCCGGCCGGTTCGTGCTCGCCGAAGTGGACTCGCTGCCCGCCACCCTCCCCGTCGACGAACCGCGGTTCTCCCTGCGCGGCAACGAACTCCGCGTGCCGCGGCTGCGCAGGACCGCACCGACGACGGCGGTCGAGGGCGACTTCGGCGGCGACGGCACGGTGCTGGTCACCGGGGCGTTCGGCGGTCTGGGCGCGCTGCTCACCCGCCACCTCGTGGCCGCCCGCGGCGTGCGGAAGCTGTTGCTGCTCAGCCGGAGCGGCGCCGGAGACCCGCGAGCGGCCGACCTCGTCACCGAGCTGGAGGACCTGGGCGCGGAGGTCGACGTCGTCGCCGCCGACGTCTCGGACCGGCAGGCACTCGAGCGAGCACTGGCCGGCGTCCGGCTCACGGCCGTCGTCCACGTCGCCGGGACCAACGACGACGGCGTGGTCGAGTCGCTGACGCCCGAGCAGATCGACCGGGTGTTCCGGGCCAAGGTCGACGCGGCCCTGCACCTCGACGAACTGACCCGCGACCACGACCTGACGGCGTTCGTGCTGTTCTCGTCGGCGTCGGGCGTGCTCGGCGGACCCGGTCAGGGCAACTACGCGGCCGCCAACGCCGTCCTGGACGCGATCGCTAGCCGGCGCAGGGCAGCCGGACTGCCGGGCCTGTCGCTGGCGTGGGGCCTGTGGGCCGAGCGCGAGGGCATGGGCGGCCGGGTCAGCCAGGGCGACCTCGACCGCATGGCGCGCGGTGGTGTCCTGGCGATGTCCGCGGCGGAGGGCCTGGCCCTGTTCGACGCGGCCCAGCACCGGGACCAGGCCGTGCTGGTGCCCGCCAAGTTCGACCTGGACGCGATGCGGCTCGACCCGCCGGCGTTGCTGCGGGGTCTCGTCGGCGCCCCCGTCGAGGACAAGCCCGCGGTCCCGTTGCGCGACCAGCTCGTCCCGCTGTCCGGGCAGGACCGCCGCCGGGCGGTGCTCGACCTGGTCCGCACCGAGCTGGCCGTCGTGCTCGGTCACCGCGGCACGGACCGGATCGAGGCCACCAGGGGCTTCCAGGAGGTCGGCGTGGACTCGCTGACCGCGGTCGAGCTGCGCAACCGGCTCACCGCCAGGACCGGGCTGAAGCTGCCGAGCACGCTGCTGTTCGACCACCCGACGCCGGTCGCGCTGGCCGCCCACCTGGTCGGCGAGATCGTCGGCGACGACGGTCCGGCGGCGGTCGTGCTCGCCGGGCTGGACGCCGTCGAGCAGGGCCTCGCGCTCGTCCACGAGGACCGCGAGACCTACCGGAAGGTCATGGCACGCCTGGAGAGCCTCGTCTGGAAGTGGCGCGACGACCGGGACGGCGGCACGGACGTCGACGCGGTGTCGGTGGACGAGCTGTTCTCGTTGATCGACGAGGAGTTCGGGGCCTGACGAGCCGGGGGTGGCGCGGGGTCAGCGCCCGCGCCACTGCGGCTCGCGTTTCTCCACAAAGGACAGAGGGCCTTCCAGGGCGTCCTCGCTGTGCATCCGCCGCTCCTCCCAGACGTACCGGGTCGCGAACGCGCGGTCCAGCGGCAGGGTCGCCGCCGTCGCGGCGGCCTCCTTGATCGCGCGGACCGCGAGCGGCGCACACCGCAGGATGTCCCGCACCCACCCGTCCACGGCGTCGTCCAGGTCCGCGGCGGGCACGACCTCGTTGACCAGCCCCAGTTCGTACGCGCGGGCGGCGCTCAACCGGCGGCCGGTGACCAGGTGGCCCACCGCCGTCTTGAACGGGATCTGCCGCGTCAGCCGGAAGACCCCGCCGGCACCGGCGACGAGGCCGAGCCTGGCCTCCGGCAGGGCGAACTCCGCGTGCGCCGCCGCCACCACGACGTCGCACGCCAGCGCCAGCTCGAACCCGCCGCCGAACGCGTACCCGTTCACCCGCGCCACCACGGGCTTCGCGAGCTCGAACCGCTCGGTCAGCCGCGGCCAGCCCGGCTTGCCCCTGCTGCCGAACGTCGACGGCGCCGCCGTCCCCTCCCGCGTCCTGGCCACCAGCTCGGTGAGGTCCTGCCCGACGGAGAACGACCTCTCGCCAGCGCCGGTCAGCACCGCGACCCACAGCTCGTCGTCGCGCTCGAAGTCGTCCCACACCTCGGCCAGCTCGGCGTGCGTGGCGAGGTCCATGGCGTTGAGGACCGCCGGGCGGTCGAGCGTGACGCGGGCGACGCGGCCCTCTTTCTCGTACCGGACTCGGTTCACGGATTTCCCCCGGGTGAATGCGGACCGAAAGGCGAGATTACCGCGAACGGTTCAGCCGGCGCATTTTTAGGGGTGCGCGTTAGGGGTGCGCGAAGCCCCGCATGAGGGGTTCCGGTAAGGGGGTGTCAGGCCCAGGGTGCTCCAGTAGGGTCGAGAATGGATTCAGGGAATCTCGAATTGCGCATTGTTCGAGCGAAGGATTGAGAACATGGGCCGTTTCACCTACCTGTCCCAGTCGGCTCAGGACCGCGAACCCGAGGTCGCCGACCTGGAGATCACCATCACCACCGCGGACGAGGTGGCGGTGGGCGACGTGGTGAACGTCGAGGTCACGCTGCAGACCCTGGACCCGACCCGCAAGAGCCTCCCGGCCCGCGCGATCACCGGCGACCTGACGATCACCGTCGGCGGCGCCGTGCAGACCGAGATCACCGCCAAGGGCCTGACCAACGCCAACCGCGTCATCGGCGGCCACGCCGTGCTGCTCACCGGCGGCCACGCCGAGTTCGTGGCCGAGGTGCCCGGCACCTACACGTTCGCCGCCGGCCGGGTCGACGTCGTCACCCCCGACTACCCGATCGTCTGCGTGCCGAAGGACGAGGTCGCGGCCGACAGCAAGACGTCCGTCGCGTGAGCACGGCCTGGGAGGCGTTGCGCGGCAGGCTGAGCGGCGAGCTCACCCTCCCGGCCGACGCCGGCTACGACACCGCGCGGCAGCTCCAGATCGCCGAGTACGACCGGGTGCGGCCGGA
>NZ_DASVFL010000297.1:0-5941 GCF_036380075.1 Lentzea sp.
GATGCCGGGCGGGCGCATCGCGACGCTCGTCGGGTACGGCCCGAAGTCCGGTGCCGCGAAGCGCCGTGCGCGCAAGGACGCTCCGGCTCCTGCCGCAGCTCCGGCGGCGGCCGTCGTGGCACCGCCCGCTCCTGTCGCTCCTCCGGCGCCCGTCGTCCAGGCTCCCGCTCCGGTCCAGGCCCCCGGCGGGTACGTGCCGCTGGCCAAGCCGCCGGTGCGCAAGCTGGCCAAGGACCTCGGCGTCGACCTGCACGCGTTGACGGGCTCGGGCCCCGGTGGCGTCATCACCCGTGAGGACGTCGAGACCGCCGTCGCCGCACCGGCCGCTCCCGCTCCGGTGCAGTCCTACGCGGACAACGGCTCGCGCGAACGCCGGGTGCCGATCAAGGGCGTCCGCAAGGCGACCGCGCAGGCGATGGTGGACAGCGCGTTCACCGCACCGCACGTCACCGAGTTCCTGACGGTCGACGTCACCCCGATGATGGAGCTGCGCGCGCGCCTGAAGAACGCGCCGGAGTTCCGCGGCGTGAAGCTGACCCCGCTGGCGTTCTGCGCCAAGGCCGTCATCCTCGCCGCCCGCCGCACCCCGGACGTCAACGCGACGTGGGACAGCGCGGCGAACGAGATCGTCTACAAGGACTACGTGCACCTGGGTATCGCGGCCGCGACGCCGCGCGGCCTGGTGGTCCCGAAGGTTCGCGACGCCGACCGCATGTCGTTGAAGGAGCTCGCGGTCGCACTGGACGAGCTCGCCACCGTCGCCCGCGACGGCAAGACGTCGCCGGCCGACATGATGAACGGCACCATCACGATCACCAACGTCGGCGTCTTCGGCGTCGACACCGGCACGCCGATCCTCAACCCCGGCGAGTCCGCGATCCTCGCCCTGGGCGCGATCCGCGACATGCCGTGGGTGGTCGACGGCGAGATCAAGATCCGCAAGATCTGCCAGCTCGCGCTGTCGTTCGACCACCGCGTGGTCGACGGCCAGCAGGGTTCGCAGTTCCTGGCCGACGTCGGCGCGCTGCTGGCCGAGCCGGGCATCGCGATGACCTACTGAGGTCCGCTCGCTCGAAGGCCCCCGCACTCCGGTGCGGGGGCCTTTTCGCTGTTCAACCACCTTTTCGGTGATTCAAGTTGACCCTCCAGCAACTGGAGACTGCACAGTTGTCCCCGTGACGCGCTACCAGATCGGCGAGCTGGCCAGGATGACCGGCCTCCCCGTCAGGACGATCCGGTTCTACTCCGACCAGGGCCTCATCCCGCCCACCGCGAGAACGGTCGGCGGCTACCGGACCTACGACGGCGAGGCGGTCGCCAAGCTCAAGCTCGTCCGCACCCTGCGGGACCTGGGTGTGGATCTGCCGACGGCCGGCCGGGTGCTGGCCCGCGAGGTGTCGGTGACCGACGTGGCGCGCACGCACGCGGACGCGATCGACGCGCAGATGAGGACGTTGCGGCTCAGGCGAGCCGTGCTGCGCGCCGTCGCCAAGGGAGGGGAGATGGAACTGATGAACGAGTTGGCACGCATGTCGGACGAGGAGCGCCAGCGCATCCTCGACGACTTCTTCGAGGAGGTGTTCGGGCCCTACGAGCTGGACCCGCGGTTCGAGCAGCACATGCGTTCCGTGCGCGTCGAGCTGCCGGACGACCCGACGACCGAGCAGCTGGAGGCGTGGGTCGAGCTCGCGAAGCTGGTGCAGGACCAGGACTTCCGCGCGGCGATCAAGCGGATGTCGGCCCAGCACGAGGAGCAGCGCCGCGCGGGCGTGGACATGGGTCCGCGGTCCGACGGGCAGCGGGAGGCGTTCGACTTCGCGATCTCCCAGGCCCGTGCGGCCCTGGACGCCGGCATCGCGCCGGGATCGCCAGAGGCCCGCGAGGTCGTGGCCCGCGTGAACGCCCGGTGGGCGGAGGCGCTGGACGTGCCGGACGACGAAGACCTCGTCGAGAAGCTGCGTTCGTACGCCGACTTCGCCGACCCGCGCGCCGAGCGCTACTGGGTCCTGCTCGCGAGGGTCAACGGCTGGCCCGGCGTGCCGGACACCTCGGCCGAGCGCACCTGGCTGCGCGAGGCGGGACAGCCGTTCGGCTAGACCCCTGACGCACCAACGGGAACCAGCTGGGCGCCCAGCTCGTTCCCTTGGCAACGAAGGGGGTTCGTGATGTCAGTTCTGTTCGAAATCCTGGGGAGCGTCATAGGCGAGGCCTTCGGGCCCTCGGGGGAAGACCACACGCGCGGCGACGCGGACGTGTTCCTCGACGGCGAGTGGCAGGAGGGAGAACTCTTCTTCGGCCCCACCAAGATCATCTGGGACGAGCGCATCGTCTTCAGCAACGCCGAGGGCCGCGTCGAGCAGGTCGTCGACCAGGACCCACCGCACCCGAACTTCGTGGTGTTGCACTTCCGCCGCCCCGACGACACGGTGCTGCTCGCCGTGCACCGCCGCGAGCTCAAGCGGGTGGGCGCGGTCCTGACCCTTCCCCTCTAGCTCGACTCGTCAGGCCGCCGGATCGCGGCGTAGAACAGCGAACCCCCGGCGAACGCGAGTGCGAGCCCGACCCACCCGCGCTGGTTCTCGACCGCGGAAGCGTCGACGTACTGCTCGGTGAGCAACGGGATCGCGAAGAGCAGAGCCCCGCCGAGGAACGCGATCGCCGTCACCACGCCGACCCAGGCCGGCCTGGCCAGCCCGCGGAAGCTGAACCCGCCCTTGACCATGATCCGCACGACCAGCATGAGGGCGACGGAGACCACCACGAGCACGACGTTCGCCGCCCGCGGCAACAAGGGACTGCCTGTCACGAAACCGGAAACGATGACGATGGCGTCGACGAGGATGACGAGAAGCGAGGCCCACTCCGGCCGCGACGGTTTCATGCGCCACGACAGTAGGGCCACGGCCCGGTGCACCGGGCGATAACGGACAAAGATCGGTGGCCCGCCGATCCCTGGACCGGCGGGCCACCTCAGCCGAGCATCACTTGATCTGCATGCCCGAGATCATCCGGGACACGACGAGCCGCTGGATCTCCGACGTGCCCTCGAAAATGGTGAAGATCTTGGCGTCCCGGTGCATCCGCTCCACCGGGTGGTCCCGCGTGTACCCGGCCCCGCCGAGGATGTGGATCGCCCGCTCGGTCGCCCACACCGACACCTCGGACGCCTTCAGCTTCGACATCGAGCCCTCGCCCGCGGTGAACGGCACGTTGTTGCGCCCCATCCACGCCGCCCGCCACACCAGCAGCCGGGACGCGTCGATCTCCATCCGCATGTTCGCGAGGTCGAACGCGATCGACTGGTTCTCGATGATCTTGCGGCCGAACGCCTCGCGGTCCTTCGCGTACTCCAGCGCGTAGTCGTAGGCGGCGCGGGCGACGCCCACGGCCATCGCGCCGACGGTCGGGCGCGTGGTCTCGAACGTCGCCATCGCGGCCTGGCCACCCGCGCGAAGGCCCTCGCGAGCCCGCGCGAGCCGGGCTTCCAGCCGTTCGCGGCCGCCCAGCACACACCGGCCGGGCACCCGGACGTCGTCCAGGAACACGTCGGCCGTGTGCGAGGCGCGCATGCCGTGCTTCTTGATCTTGCCCGGCGACGACAGGCCAGGGGTGCCGGGAGGAACGATGAAGCCGGCCTGCCCACGAGAGCCCAAGGAAGCATCGACCACAGCGGTGACCACGTGCACGTTCGCGATGCCGCCGTTGGTGGCCCACGCCTTCTGGCCGTTCAGCACCCACTCGTCGGTCGCCTCGTCGTACCGGGCGCGCGTGCGGTAGCCGGCGACGTCCGAGCCCGCCTGGGGTTCGGACGCGCAGAACGCGGCCAGCTTCGGGTCCGACTCGTCGCCGAAGCACTCCGGCACCCACTCGGCCAGCTGCTCGGGCTCGCCGCCCGCGAAGATGCCGGCGACGGCCAGGCCGGTGCCCATCAACGACAGCGCGATGCCCGCGTCACCCCAGAAGAGCTCCTCGGTGGCGATGGGCAGCGACAGGCCGATCGGGTCGGCGAACCAGGTCGCGAGGGCCTCGAAGCCGTAGAGGCCGATCTTCGCCGCCTCCTGGATCACCGGCCACGGCGTCTCCTCGCGCTCGTCCCACTCCGAGGCCGCAGGCCTGATCACGTCGCGAGCGAAGCCGTGGACCCAGTCGCGCAGGTCGGTCTGGTCTTCGTTCAGCTCGAGCGAGAAGCCACCCACTGCAAACCCTCCGTCAGGCCTTCGGGATGTTGAACAGGCTCATGAACCCGGCGGCGAACCCCAGGTCGCCCTTCACCTTCAGCTTGCCCGTCATGAACAGCACGGGCGCGGAGGCGTTGCCGGTCGCGAGCTTGAGGAAGTCGGCGGGCGTCAGCGTCACGACGGCACGGGCCTCGCGCGTCACGCCCTTGTTGATCGTGCACTCGGCGTTCTCGATGATGGCCTCGTACACGTCTTCCAGCACGTGGAAGTGCACAACAGCGCGAGTGGACCCTGCCCGGTCCGCGCGGAAGTGGACCTCCATGCGGCGGAACACCTCGTCCAGCACGCGTTCCCGCAGCGCCGCGTCGGCGACGACGGCCTCGATCTGGTCCTTCGAGGCGCGCGAGATGATGCGGGCGAAGTTCGACGGGTCCATCTTCGACAGGTCGAGGTCCGCGCCGCCGTCGGCCAGCCTGCCCAGGGCCCTGAGCAACGCCGCGAAGTCGTCCTTGCCCAGCTTCTTCGGGTCGATGCCGCGGGCGATGACGTCGATGTCGACGCCCTTCAGCGCGGGATCGTCCGGCGAGACCTGCTCCAGCGTGCTGATCAGCTCGGCCGGGCTGAGCTTGGCGATCGCCTCGGTGGTGAGGTCGAGCGTCATGGGACACCTCCTGGTACCTACTCGCGAGTAAGACTACTGGTGAGTAGATACGGCGGCAACCCGATCGGATAATCTTGCTGATCCGAACTGAGGGGTAGTGATGCGCACAGAAGGTCGAGCCAAGCGCTTGCCACGCGCGGTCCGCGAGCGGCAGATCATGGACGCCGCCATCGACGTGTTCTCGCGGCTCGGCTTCCACGCGGCTTCGATGGACGAGATCTCCGACGTCGCGGGCATCTCGAAGCCGATGCTCTACGCCTACCTCGGCTCCAAGGAGGAGCTGTTCGCGACGTGCATCCGGCGCGAGGCCACGCGGATGATGGAGGCCATCGCGACGGGCGTCGAGCCCGACCAGGAACCCGACGTGCAGCTGTGGAGCGGCCTGCGGGCGTTCTTCGGGTTCGTCGGCGAGAACCGGGCGAGCTGGCAGGTGCTGCACCGGCAGGCGTCCACTCAGGGCGGGCCGTTCGCCGTCGAGCTCTCCGACATGCGCGGCAGGGCGGTGTCGCTGGTCGCGGCGCTGCTCACCCAGTCGACGAAGGCGCCCGCGACCACGCTGGAGGCCGAGTCGCTGGCCGCCGCGCTGGTCGGGGCCGGCGAGTCGCTCGCGGAGTGGTGGCTCGACCACCCCGAGGAACCCGCCGGCGTCGTCGCCGCACGTCTCATGAACCTCGTCTGGATGGGCTTCGGCGACCTCGTCGACGGCAACGTCTGGCACCCGCCGTCACGGCGCTGAGGCGGTCCCCAGCAGGTGGGGTCCCTTGCCCCACACGGCGAACTCCCAGCCGCCGGCGTTCTCGCGGGCCGAAAACTCGACCCGGCCGGGGATGAACAGCGGTTTCTTGAACCGGACGTCGACGCTGACCGCCTCCGGCAGCCTGCCTTCCAGCGACGCGAGGCAGCGCGCCTTGGTCCACATGCCGTGCGCGATCGCGCGCCGGAAGCCGAACACCCTGGCACCCAACGGGTGCAGGTGGATCGGGTTCCGGTCGCCGGACACCGCGCCGTAGCGCCGGCCGATGTCCGCGGGCACCCGCCACACCGCCGAGCCGGTGGGGCGTTGCAGCTCCTCGCCGGAGCCCGACGCGCCACCGGTTCGCCG
>NZ_DASVFL010000298.1:0-39995 GCF_036380075.1 Lentzea sp.
CGCTGCGCGACGATTGCGATTGGGGCTTGACTTCGGGGCCCTTGCGAGGCGCTGTGGTCGGCCGGAAAAGGCCGGACGCTTCGCGACCGGCCGAGCCCGAAAGGGGTAGCACCTCGCACCCAAAGTCAAGCCCCAATCGCACAAAGCGGGTGGGTTCACCGGCTCTAATCGACGCAAGGAAAGGACGGCTCGCCTTCGGCGTCGCTTGGAAGTGCGGGGGTTCATGCGGCTCGCCTTCGGCATCGCATTTGGGAGGGCAGCTCGCCTTCGGCATCGCCACGGCTTCCCCCTTGGCTCCTGCTCGCGAGCCCGTTTCCAGCTGGTCGTGGCAGGATCGGGTGCGTGAGTGACATTCAGCGTGTGGGAGTCGTCGGTTCCGGCCTCATGGGGTCCGGGATCGCCGAGGTGAGTGCTCGTGCCGGTCTCGACGTCATCGTCGTCGAGGTGAACTCGGGTGCGGCCGAGGCAGCGCAGGGGCGGATCGCCGCCTCGCTGGCCCGGGGTGTGAAGTCCGGCAAGCTCGGTGAGGAGGATCGTGAGGCCGCTCTCGGGCTCATCCGGTTCACCACCGACATCGGCGAGTTCGCCGACCGCCAGTTCGTGGTCGAGGCCGTCGCCGAGAACGAGCAGGTCAAGACCGAGGTCTTCACCGCGCTCGACAAGGTCGTGCAGGACGAGGACGCCATCTTCGCGTCCAACACGTCGTCCATCCCGATCATGAAGCTCGGCATGGCCACGAACCGTCCCGAGCAGGTCATCGGCGTGCACTTCTTCAACCCGGTGCCCGTGCTGAAGCTGGTCGAGATCGTGCCGTCGCTGCTGACCGGGGCGGCCACGCAGGACCGCGCAGAGGCGTTCGTGCGCGAGACCCTGCACAAGGAGGTCATCCGCTCGCAGGACCGCGCCGGGTTCGTGGTCAACGCGCTGCTGATCCCCTACCTGCTGTCCTCGATCCGCATGCTCGAGTCGGGCTTCGCCTCCGCCGACGACATCGACAACGGCATGGTGCTCGGGTGCGCGCACCCGATGGGGCCGCTGCGCCTCACCGACCTGATCGGCCTCGACACCACCAAGGCCATCGCCGAGTCGATGTACGACGAGTTCAAGGAGCCGCTGTACTCCCCGCCGCCGCTGCTGCTGCGCATGGTGGACGCGGGTCTGCTCGGCAAGAAGTCCGGACGCGGCTTCCACAACTACGCGAAGTGACCTGGACCTTCGACGGCGACCACCTCGCGGCGGGCGAGGTGGTCGCGGTGCTGCGCGCCCGGATCGCCGGCGGGCACCTGGAGACGTGGCTGACGAGCGAGACCGGCCGGCAGCTCGCGTTCGTCACGAACACCGAGCGCGCGATGGTCATGCTGCTCGAAGAGCCCGGTGACCCCGGCGAGCACGCCACCGATCCCGGTGCGGAGGACTGGAGCGACGGGTTCGTCCTGTCCAACGGGCAGAGCGACGAGTACCCGGACGCCGACACGGTGCCGCTCGACGAAGCACTCGGCATCGTCGAGCACCTCGTGGGCCACGGCTCCTGGCCGGAGACCGCCCACCACGTCAGCGATCGCTAGACCCGGCGGCGGCGCACCCGAGATGATGATCAGGTGCTGGCCGACATCGCAAGCAACGTCATCGCGAACATCGTGTTCTGGCTCGGCCTGGGCCTCGCGGCCGCCGCCACCGTGCGGGTGGGGCAGCGGCGCTTCCGCCGGTTCTTCGGGCTGGACACGAACCAACGGCTGGCCGTGTGCCTGTCGAACCTCTGGAGCGCGACGACCAGCGCGCGGCCGCGGGGCTACTCGGTCTCGCTGCACGAGCTGCGGGCCGCGGAGGCCGTGACGCGGCTCTTCGGGTCGGCGTCGTTCCGGCTGCCGGACATGGTCAGGGGTCTCGTCGACGCCATCTACCTCGGCGGGCACCGCTACGACTTCCACATGACCGTCAGCCCGGCGCCGACCGACGACCCCAAGCGCTTCGCGGAGCTGAGCGGCAACCTCGTCGTGGTCGGTGCCGCGGGGCGCAACGGCATCCGCAAGCTCTACCTGGACGAGAACCTGGTGAGCCTGCGGCTCGCCACCGAGACGGAGACCGGCGCGGACGACCGGTTCGTGGAGGTGCTGGGCGGCGCCGACGTCGGCAGGAAGATCACCTCGGACGGCGTGGAGCTGGCCGTCGTCGAACGGGTCCGCGACGCCGCCAGAGGTACGACCGTGGTGTTCTGCCTGGGCCGGCACGGCGACACGACGTGGGCCGCCACCGAGTACCTCGTGCGCAACTGGCGCGGCCTGGAGAAGGAGTTCGGCGACCGGCCGTTCGCCCTGTGCCTGGGCTTCCCGGACCTGGGCTACGGCTACGACTACCGCGCGCCGCGGCGCCTCGACGTGCTGCGCGGATGACGCGCAGCACGTCCGCGACCGGCTAGACCGCGGCCAGCCGGTTCATCGAGTGCTGGATCAGCCCGACCAGCACCGCCTTCGACGACTCGCGGTCGCGCGCGTCGCACAGCATCACCGGGATCTGCTCGTCCAGGTCCAGGGCGTGCCGCACCTCGTTCACCGTGTACATCTGCGCGCCGTCGAAGCAGTTCACGGCCACGATGAACGGGATGCCCCGGTGCTCGAAGAAGTCGATCGAGGGGAACGACGAGTCGAGCCGCCGCGTGTCCACGAGGACGACCGCGCCGATCGCACCGGTCGCGAGCTCGTCCCACATGAACCAGAACCGGTTCTGGCCCGGCGTGCCGAACAGGTACAGCACCACCTTGGTGTTGATGGTGATGCGCCCGAAGTCCAGCGCGACCGTGGTCGTGTCCTTGCCCTCGATGCCCGCGAGGTCGTCGACGTGCACACCGGCCTCGGTGAGCAGCTCCTCGGTTCTCAACGGCGCGATCTCCGACACCGACGCGACCATGGTGGTCTTGCCGGTGCCGAAACCGCCCGCGATGACGATCTTGACCGCGGTCGGCACGGTCAGCTCAGATCCCACGAACACCATCCAGTACGGCCTGCAGGAGATCCCTGTCGGGAATCTGGTGAGAGGAGTTCTGCACGATCACGTCACCGCGCTCGATGAGGTCCGACAGCAGGACCTTCACCACGATGAGCGGGACGTCGAGGTAAGCGGCTACCTCGGCGACCGAGAGCGGGCGTGAGCACAGGGACATGATCTCGCGATGTTCGACCGAGAGCGACGTCTGGTCGGACGCAAACGAGGCCGCTCGGACCTGCGTCACGAGGTGCAGGTCGGGTGCGTTCGGCCGAGTGCGCCCGCGCACCATGGCGTAGGGCCGCACCAGCGGACCCGCCGCCTCGTCGTACCACCAGTCCTCCCGCGAGGTCATCAGCGTGACTCTCGTGCGGCTGGCACCGTCGCCGTTTCTGCGCGGGGGGCCGAGGAGAGGTACGTGCCCACCCGTTTGACCAGCATGTTCATCTCGTAGGCGATCATGCCCATGTCAGCGTCCTCTTCTCCGAGCAGAGCAAGGCACGCTCCGTGACCCGCCGCGGTCACGAAGAGGTACGCGTGCTCCATCTCGACGATGGTCTGCCGGACCGCGCCGCCGCCGAAGTGCCTGCCCGTGCCGCGGGCCAGGGACTGGAACGCCGACGCCATCGCGGAAAGGTGTTCCGAGTCGTCCCGGGACAACCCGGCCGAACGGCCGAGCAGGAGTCCGTCCGCCGACAGCACGACCGCGTGACGGGCGCCGACCACGCGCTGGATGAGGTCCTCCAGCAACCAGTTCAGTTCGCCGTGCTGGCTGGTGTTGTCCTTCATGGCGATGGGGCTCCTTCTGATCTCCAGTCGTCGGACAGCCGGGCGTCGCGGGTGCCGCGCTGGAACGCGGCGAGCCCGTCTCTGATCCGCTCGGCCGGCCTGTCACTGCTCACCGGCGCCGCACGGGGCGTCTCCTCAGAGGATTGCACGAGCTGCGGCGCCAGGTTCTGCCGCTTCTTCCTGCGGGGAAGAGGTGCCTTCCCCTCCGGCGGAGGAGGCGTGCGAGGTGGTTCGTCCACCGATGCTTCCGCATCGGACACGTCCGCGGGAGCCAACGAGTTCAGTCCGGCGTGCAACGCGGCCAGTCCCTCGGGGGTCACCGTCACCGCGGGAGGCGCCGGGTGCACCTCGACGTGGCCGTGGCGTTCGTCGTGGAACGACCGCACCGGCATCTGCATGGTCTCGGAGATGTCGCCGGCGGTGCCGTGCGGGGCGACGATGTTCGGCGGCAGGACGCACAACGCCACGGTGCCACCGTAGGGCGAGTCGCGCAGCTCCACCTTGATGCCGCGGCGCGCCGCGAGCCGGGCGACGACGAAGAGGCCCAGCCGGGACTCCCCGCGGAACGCCATCGTCTCGAAGTCCGGCGGGTTGGAGAGCTTCGCGTTGGCCTGGAGCCGTTCCTCCCGGGTGAGACCCAGGCCGTGGTCCTCGATCTCGATCACGATGCCGTGCGGCACGGCGTTCGCGGAGTGGATCACCACCTCCGACCGCGGCGAGGAGAACGCCGTCGCGTTGTCGACGAACTCGGCCAGCAGATGGATGGTGTCGGCGACGGCGACGCCCACGAGCGCGCGGTCCGGCGCCGGGTTGACCTTCACCCGGACGTAGTGCTCGGTCTCGGCGACGGCGGCGCGCAGGACGTCGCTCAGCCGCACCGGTTTGCGCCACTGCCTGCCCGGCTGCTCGCCCGCGAGGATGATCAGGTTCTCGGCGTTGCGGCGGGCGCGGGTGGCCAGGTGGTCGAGCTGGAAGAGCGAGTCGAGCTGCTCGGGGTTCTCCTCCTCGCGCTCCAGCTTGTCGAGGATCTTCAGCTGGCGGTGCACGAGACCCTGGTTGCGGTGCGCGATGTCGAGGAACACCCGGTTCACGCCCTCACGGGCCTGCGTCTCCTTCACCGCCGCCGCGACCGCCGTGTACTGGGCGGTGTTGAACGCGTCGGCGACCTGGCCGATCTCGTCGTTGCCGTAGTCCAGCGGCGGCATGTCGCGGTGCACGTCGACCTGCTCGCCGCCGCGCAGCCGCGCCACGATGTGCGGCAGCCGTTCCTGCGCGAGCCGCAGCGTGTCCTCCCGCAACGACGTCAGCCGCGTCACGAGCGCCTTGCTGACCAGGCGGTGGGAGATGCGCAGCGCCAGCACGATGCCGACGACGACCGCGAGCAGCGCGATGAGGCTGCCGATCAGCACGGCGGTGACCCGGCTGTTCGCCTTGTCGAGACCGAGCGCGGCGGAGTCCTCCGCCTGCCGGACGGCGATCCCGACCAGCCGCTCGTGCACGGGAGCGGCCGCCGCCCGCCACTGCTGCTCGGTGACGTCCCGGTCGCCGTTGATGATCCGGCCCTCGAGGTCGAGCAGCGCGCGGTACTCGGGGCCGCCGCGCAGCGCGTCGTACTGCTGCCGGGCCTGCTCCAGCGCGAACGGCATCGTCGAGTCGAGGCTCGAGTGGTAGGCGCCGGCGAGCCGGGAGAACTCGACGCGTTCCGCCGGGGCGAACGTGCCGTTGAGCAGCCCGCGCGAGCCGACCGTCTCGCCGCGCGACATCCAGTCGGCGGCCTGGAAGATCGTGACGGCCTGCACGCCGGACTGGCTCGCCTCGGCGTCGGGCACGAGCCGCGCCTGCCGGGAGAACAACGCGACGCCCGCGTCGACGAGGCTGTTGTAGTAGTCGTAGACGGCCTGCGCGTTCGCGCTCCGCGACTCGACCTGGGCGCGTTGCCGGGGCAGGTCGTCCAGCAGGGTGGTGATCGCGGTGACCCGCTCGACGACGTCGGGCGGCGAGCTGCCGGAGAGCCCGGCGAAGGCCTGCTTCATCCGGCCGACCGACTCGTCGGTGGCCTGCTGCTGGCGCTTGAGCCCGTCCGTGCCGCCGCCACCGGCCTGGCTGAGCAGGACGAGGCTCAGCTGGCGTTCCTTCTGCAGCGCGGCGAACGCCTCCACGGACGGGATCGTCACGTCCTTCACGGTCGACGCGACCGAGCGCATGTAGAAACCGTCGAAAAGGGTGTACGAGGAGAAAACCGCCCACATCACGAGGAGCACCACGCTGGGCACGACCACGACGCCGGCCAACCGCGACCTGATGGTCCGGTAGTTGGTCGGTGTGTAACCGCTCTTCTCGCTCACAGCGCTCTCACGGTCTCCTGTGTCCCACGGCTAGCGCTGCGGGTAACCCCGAGTCACTCCTTCGGCTGCAATTACCGTCGCAGGCTACCCAGTGGAGTGAGTGGAGCAACAGCCGGTACGGGGGTTCTCACAACTCAAGAACCCCCGTACGGGCTAGTTCTCGCGACCGTTCTAAGGGCGCTCGACCGCGACGACGGTGTAAGTCGTCTCGGGCGTCGGCGGCGTGCTGAACCGCGCATTCGGCAGGTAGAGGCGCTTGCCGAACGCGGCGACCGTCGTGGGAACGTCGAACCGCGCATCAGTTCGTTCCGCGACGAGAGTCGCACCGTCACGGCTCAACGCGTATCGCGCGACTTTGTTGAGCCTGTTTTGCACCACGAACAACTGACGTCCCTCGCGCAACAGTCCGTCGCCATTCGTGAGTGTTTGACCGCCCAAATCGACGTTGCTCGTTTTGCCGGTCCTCGGATCGATCCGGAACAGCTGACCGGTGTTGCTCTGCACGGCGAGCAGGTCGTCGCGCAGGCCCGTGACGATGCCGTTGAGGTTCGTCGCGCCGGGCGTCACGACGAGGTCGCCGGTCAGCGCCAGCGCGCGGTGCGGCTTGAGGCTCAACGGCACCTCGTACAGCACCGCCTGGCGCGAGTCGGTGAACCACGCCGACCTGTCGGTCAGCACGACGTCGTTGACGAACGTGTCCGCGGTCGCGAACTGGAACTTCGCCAGCAACGCCCCGCTGCGGGTGTCGTAGACGCGGGCGTCGCCGCCCGTGCCGCCCGCGACCCACAGCCGTTTGCGCGAGTCGACCTTCATGCCGAGCGACGGCGTCCCCGGCCCCTTCGCCAGCACCTTCCCGGTGCCGGTGCGCAGGTCCGCCGCGTAGATCGACCCGTCGGCCCGCGACCCGAAGTAGGCCGTGGTGCCGCTGATGGCGATGCCCTCGGGCTGCCATCCGTCCGGCAGCGAGAACTCCGCCGGAAAGTGCTTCGAACCGTCCGCGGTGGCCGGCGCCGCGGCCGTGAGCGAGACGCCCAGGACCGCCGCGAGCAGGACACCGAATCTGCGGTACATGCCGCCTCCTAGTCGGATCGGGTGCGCCCCCGATCCTTCCCCGCCCGGCGGCGGAACAGGAGTTTTCTCAGCATTCCGACATCTCTACAGCTCAGCGGCGGCCTCCGCGATGAGCTCCAGCGACTCCCCCGCGCCGAGGGCGATCCGCTGGAGGCTCTCGAACCGGTGCGCGCACTGCTCGGTGAGGCCGGGTTCCTCGACGTACTCGCCCTTGATGAACGACTCCAGGTACGCCACGTCGTTGTGCTGGCGGTGCGGGAACCCGAGCAGCGTGAACGGCGACCCCATCGCCGGGTAGGCCCCGGCCCCGCGCGGCACGACCTGCACGCTCACCGCCGGGTGCTCGCTGACCTCCATCAGGTGCAGCAGCTGCGCCTTCATCACCCGCGGCCCGCCGACCACCTGCCACAGCACGGCCTCGGGGAACACGACCCGCACGGCGAGCGGGTCCTTGTCGGTGAGTCGGGTGGACCACGCCTCCCGCACCATCGCGAGCCGTGCGGTGCGCACGGGGTCGTCGGTCTGCATGACGGCGTCGGTGTACCCGGCGAGCTGGAAGACGGCGGGCACGAGATCCGTCGTGAACGCGCGCAGCAGCGTCGCCTCGAACACGAGATTCGCGAAGTCGGCGGCCGGGTCGAAGTTCACCGTCCGGTCAAGCGCGCACTTGCGCGCGTGTTCCGCGTACTGCGCGCGCAACACCACGGCTTGCCATTCCGGTGTCGGAACCTTGTACACATATCCGAGCGCCATGATGTCCACGGCGGCGGACGGCTGCACCGCGTTCTCCATCATGGACAGCTTGGCGCTGCTGAAGCCCACGCGCTGGCCGGCCTCGGTGAGGCTGAGCTCGCGCTCGTCGCGCCACCCGGCCAGCTGCCGCCCGATGGCGCGTTCTAGTGCGGTGGCCCGGAAATCCTTCGGCATGCCGCGAAGGATATGACTGATTCGGATTCCCGAAAGGGACGCCCGGTGTGGACAACCCTTCAATGGCAACGATCTCCGTTGATCGGAGAAGTAAGCCGTTAAACGTGCCGTAAGCGATTATCGCATTGTTAGCGTTTCGTGCGCGCATGAGCACGCACGAGATCATGGAACCTGAACGCGTAGTCCCCGTACTCGGTCAGCAACGACTTCTCCACCAGGTCGTCCAACGCGTCCTCGACGTCGCACGCGGGCTCCCCGGCGATCTCCGCCGCCACCGGCACCCCGAACGCCCCCGGCTGCCACGCGCAGAGCCGGTAGAGACGCGCCTGCCGTTCCGGCAGCTCCCCGTACGACCGGTCGAGCAACGGCCCGAGCCGCCCGTCGTCGGCGAGCGGCCCGACCTCCGCGACGTGACCGACCTCCAGCCGCTGCCTGCTGGTCACGAGCACGGTCCCGGACGGCGGCAGCAACGCCGTCACCTGCGCGGCCGAGGCCGCGTTGTCGAGCAGCAGGGTGAACTGCCGGCGCGTGACGAGGCTGCGGAACACCGCGCACTCGTCGGCGGGCTCGACGTTCAACCCGAACGCCCGCAGCACGCGCCCGATCCGGTGCACCGCGAGGTCGACGCAGAGCTGCGCGCCGGATCCCCGCTCCCGCAACCACTTGAGCGCCAGCGCCGTCTTCCCCACCCCGGCGGCCCCGGTCAGCACCGTGACCCCGGCGGCCCTGATCCCGTCGAGCTCGGCGTCGCGCCCGACGAAGTGCCGCGGCGGCGCGGGAGGCCGGAAGAGCGGCGGGACGTCGTCGCGTCCCCTGATGACACCAGTGGCGGCCACCGCCAGCGCGTCGCCCATGCCCGCACCTCCCCCGACACCTCGAAGCTACGGGCTTTCCCCCGCGCGCATCAGACGGCCATCGAGTGATCGCACGCGAGCGCGGCACCCGCGTGGGAGGTGGCGGTCTTCACCTGCCGCCCGTTGACGACGATCTTGCACGTGAGCTCGCCGTGCACCCCTTCGAGCCGGATCGCGACCCGCCCCTTGCGCTTGCCGAGCCGCTCGAACGGCAGGTCCGGGTTGCGCAGGGTCCGTTCCTGCTCACCGGGGAACGTGTAGGTGAGCTGGTCCGTGGTGCCCGTTCCCTCCACGGAGACGCGGATGCTGGGCGCTACCGCGCAGCCGGTGGTCCCGGCCAGCAGCAGGCCCACGAGTAAGGCGGCGGCTCTCATACAGTGAACGGTACGAAGTGGGGAGCCGCGGATACATCAGCCTCCAGGCCCAGAGAACATCAGCCACTAGACGGACAACCCGAGGTCCTTGAGACGCGTTTCGACCCGGAACCGCTCGACCTCCCGCTCCACCCCTTCCGGCAGCACCCCGAACCGGTGCTCCACCCCCACCGCCGCGCAGGCCTGCACCAGCAACGCGTCGTAGGCCTGACGTGCGCCGATCTTCTTGGCCGCGGACACCCCGGGGCCGAAGCGGGCCCGCGCCCGGCGCACACGGCGGAGGTCGGCCGCGATTCGTTCTATCGGCCGATGGTCGGGCACGGGCGGAGGAGGTCGGAGCCTGCGCAGCGCCTTCACGAAGCCGAAGGGCACGACTCCAGGCTAACCGGCCTGCAGCGCCAGGAAGAGGTCCACGCGCGCCTCGAACTCGGTGAGGTCCACGCCGAGCAGCTCCTCCACCCGCCCGACCCGGTACCGCAACGTGTTCACGTGCACGTGCAGCTTCGCCGCCGCGGCGGTCCACGAGCCGGAGCAGTCGAGGAACACCTTCAGCGTCCCGGCGAGGTCCGAGCCGTGCTCGGTGTCGTAGTCGATCACCGGGCCGAGCAGCCTGCGCCGCAACGAGCCGCGCAGCTCCTCGGGCACGCCGGCGAGCAGCAGCTGGTGCAGCGCGATCTCCTCACCCGCCACCACGCACGTGCGGCCGCCGCGGCGCTCTCCCAGCCGGCGCGCGTGCGTCGCCTCCTCGGCGGCGCCGCGCAGTCCGCGCGACTCGACCGGTGAGCTGATGCCGACGAGCACGCGGGACGAGCCGAGGCCCGGTTCCATCACGCGCATCGCCTCGCGGACGGCGTCCGGTGGTGAGTCGTCGGCCTTCGCGACCGCGTACACCGTGTCGCCGACGGGGGTCACCAACGCCTGCGGCAGCGTCTCCTCCAGCACGGCCGCGGCGAGGTCGACGCGCTGGTCGGACGTGACCGCGCTGAGCACCCGCAGCCGCGCGCTCTCCAGGCCGGCCGCGGCGAGTCGCGACTCCAGGTCGGCTGAGCCGCTCAGCACGGCGGCGACCAGCGGGCCGGCCGTGCGGTTCTCGATCCGGCGGCCCTGGGCCTGGCGCAGGCGTTCGAGGCCGACGAGCGAGGCCAGCTCGGCGGCGGCCTCCTGCTGCACGGCGCCGCCCACGACGAGGACCCAGCTGGTGAGGCGGTTGCCGCCGCGTTCGGAGACGGGCACGAGCGTCATGCCCTTGACCGTCTTCGGCAGGCGGTCGGCCTGGAGGAACTCCTTCACGAGCGAGACGCGCTCCGGCAGTTCGCCGCCCGCGACCACGCGGCCGGTCGTGGAGAGCACCCAGCAAGGCGCGTTCAGCTCGTGGCCGCCGGCGACCAGCAGCGCGGGCAGGCCGGCCCCCTCCGCGACGACGTTGAGCAGCCTGCGGTGCCGCGACAGGCCGACGAGCTCCATCGACACGCGTTCGGTGATGGTCGCGAACGACAGGTCGACCGGCACCTGGAGCAGCGGCACGTGGTGGCGCAGGCAGGCGTCGACCAGGTCGTCCGGCAGGTCGCTGCCGGTGTCGGACGCGGCGAGGCCGGCGACGCGGGCCGTGGCGAGCGAGCGGACGAACGTCTCGGAGTCCCGCGGGCCGTGGTGCCAGAGCAGGCCGGACAGCACGAGCTCCCCGCCGGACAGGTACCGGCTGGGGTCGGGCAGCTCCGTTCCGTACACGCGGGTGACCGTGCGGTCGAGCTGGTCCTCACCGGTGTGCAGGCTCAGGCGCAGTTCCGGCATCCGCAGCAACGTCCGCAGCAGCAACATGACAGGTCACTTTCGTCCATTCGTGTTTGTAGGAAAGCACAAATCCACGTTGTGCAGGAGCCCGCCGATTCATGTACTCCTGCCGTAGAGGAACACAGCCGTGCCTCTGTGTACTGGCTCACAACCGGATGGGAGGGCGAGTGACGATCTCCACGCACGTGCTGGACGCGGCGCGCGGCAGGCCGTTCGCGGGCATCGCCGTGGCGTTGCAGCGCCGCGACGGGACCGAGGTGGCGGCGGCGGAGACGAACGCCGACGGACGGATCACCGGATGGGGTGATGGTCTGGAAGCGGGCGTCTACCGGCTGGTGTTCGACACCGCGCACGCCGCGCCGTTCTTCCCCGAGGTCGTGCTCACCTTCGACTACGCCGATCCGGCGCAGCACTACCACGTGCCGTTGCTGCTGTCGCCGTTCGCCTACTCCACCTACCGAGGTAGCTGACGATGGACTTCCTTCGACCGGACACGCTCGCCGAAGCGTTGGAGATCAAGGCGAACCGTCCCGACGCCGTGCCGATCGCCGGGGGCACGGACGTCATGGTGGAGCTGAACTACGACCACCGCCGGCCGGCCGCGCTGCTCGACCTGACGCGGGTTCCCGAGCTGCGGGAGTGGTCGGACGGGCTGCGCGTCGGCGCCGGGGTGCCGTACGCGCGGATCATCACCGAGCTGGGCGACCGGCTGCCGGGGCTCGCGATGGCGTCGCGGACGGTCGGGTCGCCGCAGATCCGCAACCGCGGCACGGTCGGCGGCAACCTCGGCGCGGCCTCCCCCGCGGGCGACACGCACCCGGTGCTGCTGGCGTCGGGCGCCGTCGTCGAGGTGGCGTCGGTGCGCGGGACGCGGATGATCCCGGCCGACGAGTTCTACCTGGGGGTCAAGCGGAACGCGCTGGAACCGGACGAGCTGATCGTGGCCGTCCACCTCTCGCCCGCGCGGGGCCCGCAGCAGTTCTCGAAGGTCGGCACGCGCAACGCCATGGTGATCGCGGTGTGCTCGTTCGCGATCTCGCTGTTCCCGGCGGAGAAGCGGGTGGGCGCGGCGGTCGGGTCCGCGGCCCCGACGCCGCGGCGGGCGCGCGAGGCCGAGGAGTTCCTGGCTTCGGCACTGGACTTCTCGTCGCCGAAGCCGTTGCTCGACTCGGTGAAGCGCGAGTTCGGCGAGCTGGTCTCGCGGGCCGCGTCGCCGATCGACGACGTGCGCGGGTCGGCGGCCTACCGCAGGCACGCGCTGGCAGTGATGGCACGCAGGACCCTCGGATGGGCCTGGCAGGAACTTCTCGACGGGGAGCGGCAATGCGCGTGAACGTGACGGTCAACGGCGAGCGGCGGCAGGCCGACGACGTGTGGGAGGGCGAGTCGCTGCTCTTCATGCTGCGCGAACGGCTCGGGCTGCCCGGTTCCAAGAACGCCTGCGAGCAGGGCGAGTGCGGCTCGTGCACGGTGTACCTCGACAACGTGCCGGTGTGCGCGTGCCTGGTCGCGGCAGGGCAGGCGCAGGACCGCGAGGTCCGCACGGTCGAGGGCCTGGCGGACGGCGACGCGCTGGACCCGGTGCAGGAGGCGTTCGTCGAGGCGGGCGCGGTGCAGTGCGGGTTCTGCACGCCCGGTCTCGTCGTGCAGGCGCACGACCTGCTCGACCGCGTGCCGAACCCGTCCGACCCGGAGATCCGCGAGGCGCTCGCCGGGAACCTGTGCCGCTGCACCGGGTACGAGAAGATCCTGGACGCCGTGCGACTGGCGGCGTCGCGCCGATGATCGTCCTCGACCGCTGCGCGGTGTCCACTGTGGACGAGGCCGGGACGGAGCACGCGTCCGGGCACGTCGTGATCGAGAACGGGCGGATCTCCTCGGTCGGCTCCGGCCCTGCTCCGCGGCCCTCCGAGTCGCACACCTACGTCGACGCGTCGTCGTGCCTGGTCACGCCGGGGCTGATCAACACCCACCACCACCTGTACCAGTGGGCGACGCGCGGGCTCGCGACCGACGCGACGCTGTTCGAGTGGCTGACCGCGCTCTACCCGGTGTGGCGCGGGCTCGACGACTCGGTGACGCACGCGGCGGCGTCCGCGGGCCTGGCCAAGCTCGCGCTGACCGGCTGCACGCTGGCCGCCGACCACCACTACGTCTTCCCGTCCGGCGGCGGCGACGTGTTCGACGCGCTCGTGTCGGCGGGGCGGCGGATCGGGATCCGGCTGGAGGCGATCCGCGGGTCGATGGACCGCGGCGAGTCGCAGGGCGGTCTGCCGCCGGACAACCTGGTCGAGGAGACCGAGGCCGCGCTCGTCGCGACCGAGCGGGCGATCGGCGACCACCACTCGACCGCGGACGACGCCCTGGTGCGCGTGGCCGTCGGGCCCTGCTCGCCGTTCTCGGTGTCGAAGGAGCTGATGACCGGCGCCGCGTCCCTGGCGCGCCGGCACGGCGTCCGGCTGCACACGCACCTCGCCGAGACGCTGGACGAGGAAGAGCAGTGCCTGGCGGAGAACGGCTGCACGCCGACCGAGTACGCCGAGCAGCTCGGCTGGCTGGGCCCGGACGTGTGGCTCGCGCACACCGTGCACCTCGACGGCGACGCGGTGAAGCGGCTCGGGGCGACGTCGACCGGGTCGGCGCACTGCCCGACGTCCAACGGCCGGCTGGGCACGGGCATCGCGCCCGTGCGCGACCTGCTGGACGCCGGAGCGCCGGTCGGGCTCGGCGTCGACGGTGCCGCGTCCAACGAGGACGGCGGGCTGGTCGTGGAGCTGCGTTCGGCGCTGTACCAGGCACGGCAGCGCGGCGGACCGGGCGCGATGGACGCCCGCAAGGCGTTGTGGATGGGCACGATGGGCGGCGCACGGGTGCTGGGCCGCGCCGACGCGCTCGGGTCGATCGAACCGGGCAAGGTCGCCGACCTCGCGGTGTGGGACCTGTCCGGCCTCGACCACGCGGGCATCGCGGACCCGGTGGCGGCACTGGTGCTCGGCACCCCGCCGCCGTTGAAACTGTTGGTCGTGGGCGGTGAGGTCGTGGTGCGGGACGGGGTCCTGCTCACGGCGTCGACCGACGAGCTGGCGCGTGACCTCTCCGCGGCCAGCACCAAGTTGCAGGAGGCTGCGCGATGACCCTCACCCCCGCCGAACTGACGTCCGCGGTGTCCGGTGGCATCGGGACGTCACCGCAGCGCCCCGACGGCAACCTGAAGGTGCGCGGCGAGTTCGCCTACGCGTCCGACCTGTGGCACGAGGACATGATCTGGGGCTCGACGCTGCGCTCGCCGCACCCGTACGCCCGCATCACGTCCATCGACCTGACCGAGGCGCTGAAGGTGCCGGGCGTGTACGCGGTGCTGACCGCCGACGACGTGCCGGGCCGCAACCTGTACGGGCTGGAGCACAAGGACCAGCCGGTGCTCGCGGTCGACGTCGTGCGCTACCAGGGCGAGCCGATCGCGCTGGTCGGCGCGGACCACCCGGAGACCGCGCTGCGGGCGATGAAGAAGATCGCCGTGACCTACGACGTGCTGGAACCCGTGGTGGACATGGAGACCGCGGCCGACGACACCCCGTTGCACCCCGGCGGGAACCTGGTGCGGCACGTGCCGATCCGGCGCGGCTCGCAGGACGTCACGGCCGACGTCGTGGTCACCGGCCGGTACGAGGTCGGCATGCAGGACCAGGCGTTCCTCGGCCCGGAGTCGGGGCTCGCGGTGCCGGCCGAGGACGGCTCGGTCGACCTGTACATCGCGACGCAGTGGCTGCACGTCGACCGCGCGCAGATCGCGTCGGCCCTGGGCCTGCCGGAGGAACGGGTGCGGCTGACGCTCTCGGGCGTCGGTGGCGCGTTCGGTGGCCGCGAGGACCTGTCGATGCAGGTGCACGCGTGCCTGCTCGCTCTGCACACCGGCAAGCCGGTGAAGATGGTCTACAACCGCGAGGAGTCGTTCTACGGGCACGTGCACCGGCACCCGGCGGTGCTGTACTACGAGCACGGCGCCGACCACACCGGCAAGCTCGTCTACGTCCGCACCCGCATGTACCTCGACGGTGGCGCATACGCCTCTTCCACGCCTGCTGTCGTGGCGAACGCGGCGACTCTGGGCGTCGGGCCGTACGAGGTCGACAACGTGACCGTGGACGCGTACGGCCTCTACACGAACAACCCGCCGTGCGGCGCCATGCGCGGATTCGGTGCTGTGCAAGCGGGTTTCGCCTACGAGTCCCAGATGGACAAACTGGCCGAGGCGCTGGGCATGTCACCGGTCGAGATCCGCGTGCGCAACGCGATGACCGAGGGCTCGGTCATGCCGACCGGCCAGGTCGTCGACTCGGCGGCGCCGGTCGCGCAGTTGCTGAAGCTGGTGCAGGACAAGCCGTTGCCCGCCGGCACGTCGTCGGACATCCGCGAGCTGCCGGGTGGCGTCTCGAACACCACGCACGGCGAGGGCGTCGTCCGCGGTGTCGGGTACGCGGTCGGCATCAAGAACATCTGCTTCTCCGAGGGCTACGACGACTACTCGACGGCGCGCGTGCGGGTCTCGATGGTCAACGGCTCGCTGGCCGCCGCCGTGCACACCGCCGCCTGCGAGGTCGGCCAGGGCCTGGTGACGATCATGCAGCAGATCGTGCGGACCGAACTGGGCATCGAGCGCGTGACCGTGCTGCCGATGGACACCACCATCGGCAACGGCGGCTCGACCTCGGCGTCGCGCCAGACGTACGTCACCGGCGGTGCCGTGAAGGCGGCGTGCGCGCTGGTGTCCGACAAGCTGGCCGGGCGCACCGACATCGGCGACGAGGTGATCGACGAGACCACCGAGTGGCGGCACCGCGCGACCGAGGCGCTCGACCCCGAGACCGGCCAGGGCAACGCGCACGTCCAGTACGGTTTCGCGGCCCACCGCGCCGTCGTGGACGTGGACGTCGACCTCGGTCTCGTGCGCGTGGTGTCCCTCGACTGCGCCCAGGACGTCGGCAAGGCGCTGAACCCGCAGGCCGTCGTGGGCCAGATCCAGGGCGGGTCCGCCCAGGGACTGGGTCTCGCGGTGATGGAGGAGATCCAGACCTCCGGCGGCAAGGTGCGCAACCCGTCGTTCACCGACTACCTCATCCCGACCGTGCTCGACATGCCGCCGATGAGCATCGACGTCCTCGAACTGGCCGACCCGCACGCCCCCTACGGCATCCGCGGCGTCGGCGAACCGCCCACCATCTCGTCGACCCCGGCGATCGTGGCGGCGATCCGCGCGGCGACCGGCCTGGCGCTCACCCGCGTCCCGGTCCGCCCGGAACACCTCACCGGTACCTGATCCTCTGGAGTCCGTCGCTGTGAAAGCACATCTGCTCGCCACCATCGACCTGGCCACCCGCAACGTGGCCTCCGGCGGGGGCCCGTTCGGCGCGATGGTCGTCCGCGACGGCGAGGTGATCGCCACCGGCGTGAACCAGGTGACGCCGTCGCTCGACCCGACCGCGCACGCCGAGGTGGTCGCGATCCGCGCGGCCTGCCAGGTCCTCGGCGACTTCAGGCTGACCGGCTGCACGCTGATCTCGTCGTGCGAGCCGTGTCCCCTCTGCCTGTCCGCCGCGCTCTGGGCGCGCGTGGACGAGGTGGTCTACGCCGCCGACCGCCACGACGCGGCGGCGGCCGGGTTCGACGACCGGGAGTTCTACGAGCTGTTCAGCAGGTCCCGCTCCGAGTGGGACCTGCCCGTGCACCGGATCTCCACGGGCGAGGACAACGCCCCGTTCACCGCGTGGACGTCGCTCGCCACCCGAATCGACTACTAGCGGCCACAAGCCCGACTGCTGACCGGAGCTCGCATCGCACAAACGCGTTCCGGCGTTGGAACGCGCCCACCGGCATGGGAAAGGCCGTCCTCCATGACCCAGCTACGGAGCCGACCGAAGTCTCCGCCGCTCGACAAGTTCTTCCGGATCACCGAACGCGGCAGCACGCTGGGCCGGGAGATCCGGGGTGGTGTCACGACCTTCGTCGCGATGTCGTACATCGTGCTGCTGAACCCGTTGATCCTCGGCGCGTCCGCCGACGTCACCGGCGCGAAGCTGAGCATCGCCGAGATCACCACCGCGACCGCGCTGGCCGCGGGCGTGATGACCGTCCTCATGGGACTCGTCGGCAACGCACCGCTCGCGATGGCGGCGGGACTCGGCGTGAACGGCGTGGTGGCGTTCCAGATGGCGCCGGCCATGACGTGGGCCCAGGCCTTCGGGCTGGTGGTGCTGGAGGGCGTCTGCATCGTGGCGATGGCCGTCTCCGGCGTCCGCGAGCGGATCATCAACGCGATCCCCGAGCCGTTGAAGATCGCGATCACCGTGGGCATCGGGCTCTACATCGCCCTGGTGGGACTGGTGTCCGCCGGTTTCGTGACCCGCACCCCGGACGCGGCGCACTCGACGGTGCCGGTGCGGATGGGCGTCGACGGCCACCTCAGCGGCTGGCCGATCGTGGTCTTCTGCCTCGGCCTGCTGCTGATGATCGTGCTGATGGCGCGCGGCGTGCCCGGTGCCGTGCTGATCAGCATCGTGGTGGCCACCGTCGTCGCCGTCGTGGTGAACGCGGTGTTCCCCGTGCGGGACTGGGGCCTGGTGACACCGTCGCTGCCCTCGTCGGTCGTCGGATCGCCGGACTTCGGGTTGCTCGGGCGGGTGGACCTCTTCGGCGGCTTCGTGTCGGCGGGCGTGATCGCGGCGACGATCTTCCTGTTCACGTTGGTGCTGTCGGGTTTCTTCGACGCCATGGGCACCATCACGTCGGTGTCGGACGAGGCCGGCCTCACCAGGGACGGCCGCGTCGAGGGCATGGGCAGGATCCTGGTGGTCGACGGCGCCGGCGCGATCGCCGGCGGCGTCACGGGATCCGCGCCCAACACGGTGTTCCTGGAGTCCGCGGCGGGCGTCGGCGAAGGCGCCCGCACCGGACTGGCCTCGGTGGTGACCGGCGGGCTCTTCCTGGTGGCACTGCTGTTCACGCCACTGGCGGCCATCGTGCCCGCCCAGGCCGCGGCACCGGCACTGGTCGTGATCGGCGGTCTGATGATGACCCAGATCCGCCGGATTCCCTGGCAGGAGACGGACTTCACCATCCCGGTGTTCCTGACGGTGGCGATCATCCCGTTCACCTACTCGATCACCAACGGCATCGGCGCCGGGCTCGTGTCCTTCGTCGTGCTGCGCATCTGCAGGGGCCAGTGGCCCGGCTGGCTGATGACCGGACTCGCGCTGCTGTTCACCGTGTACTTCGGCGTGGACCTGATCACCGGCAAGTGATCCCCGGCTCGGCCACCCGGCCGAGCCCTTCTCCCAGGAGGCTCGATGCGCGACCTGGCGTCGACGCTGCTGTCGTGGGACCGCTTCGCGGTCGCATCGGTGGTGGCCGTGCGCGGCAGCGCACCCCGTCCGGTGGGCGCCGCGATGGCGGTGGGCCCCTCGGGCGAGGTGATCGGCAGCGTGTCCGGCGGCTGCGTGGAGGCGGAGGTCTACGAGCTCGCCCGCACCGTGCTGGAGACCTCCGAACCGGCGTTCGCGACGTTCGGCTACTCCGACGACACGGCGTTCGCGGCAGGCCTGACGTGCGGCGGTTCGCTGGACGTGCTGGTGCAGCGCGACACCCCGTCGTTGCGCGCGGCCTTGCGGGCTTCTTCGGACGGTCACCCGGTCTCGGTGCGGTTCGCGGTGGGCGAGCGCGTCTTCACCGAGTCGTGGCTGCCGCCACCGCGCCTGCTGGTGTTCGGCGCCATCGACCACGCCGCCGCCGTGGCCGAGATCGGCCGGTTCCTCGGCTACCACGTGACGGTGTGCGACGCCCGTCCCGTCTTCGCCACTCCCGAACGCTTCCCCGCGGCCCACTCGGTGGTCGTCGACTGGCCGCACCGCTACCTCGCCGCGACCCGCACCGACCCCGACACCGCCGTCGTCGTGCTGACCCACGACCCGAAGTTCGACATCCCGGTCCTGGTCGAAGCCCTGTCCCGCCCGCTGGCGTTCGTGGGCGCCCTGGGTTCCCGCCGCACCCACCTGGAACGGCTGGACCGCCTGCGGGAGGCCGGTCTCCCGGCGGAGGCGCTGGCGCGTCTGCGTTCCCCGATCGGCCTGGACCTGGGCGGCCGCACCCCGGCGGAGACGGCGGTCTCGATCGCCGCCGAACTGGTCGCACTCCGGCACGGCGGCACCGGCCTGCCGCTGTCCTCGCTGTCCTCCCCCATCCACCGAACCTCGGAGAGTCATGGCACTGATCTTCCTCAACGGCGGCGGCATGAAGGGCGGACCGCTGCACGCGCAGCTGCAGGGCACGCCGATGGTGTGCAGAGCGCGCAGTGCCCCCAAGTACCGGTACTTCTCGGTGCGGGGGAAGTTCCCCGCGATGCACGAGTCGGGCTCGGCCGCGGTGGTCGGTGAGCTCTACGACCTGCCGCTGACGGTCCTGCGCGACCACCTGGTCCCCGCCGAGCCCCCGGAGCTGGAGATCGGCGTCATCGAGCTGGAGGACGGCAGCGCGGCCCTGGCCACCGTCCTGCGCACGGAGATGGTCGACGGACTGCTCCGATCAGGTGACATCCGGGACATCTCGTATCTGGGCGACTGGCGGGAGTTCCTTCATCGCGAGGGGTGAGGGAGTGGCAAGGGGGAGTTGCCGCAGGCGGCGGGGCCAACGGGGGTTGGTCCCGCCGCGGTCCGTCCTCCGGCTTCCAGCGCCCGCGCCGTGACGGCCGCCGGCCGCGTACGGCTCACCGCCCGCGCGCCCGCAGCAGCCCGCGCTCGTACGCCACCGCCACCGCCGCCGCCCGGTCCCCCACCCCGAGCTTCGCGTAGACGTGCAGCAGGTGCGTCTTGACGGTGGCCTCGCTGATGAACAGCGCCGCCGCCACCGCCCGGTTCGTCGAGCCCCTGGCCACCAGGCCCAGCACGTCGAGCTCCCGCGCCGACAGCGGTTCCAGCGCCGGCTCCCGCACCTGGCCCAGCAGGCGGGTCGCCACCGCCGGCGACAGGACGGCCTCCCCCGCGTGCGCCGCGCGGATCGCCCGTTGCAGCTCGTCGCGGGGCGTGTCCTTGAGCAGGTAGCCGGTGGCGCCCGCCTTGATCGCGGGCAGCACGTCCCGGTCGGTGTCGTACGTCGTCAGCACCAGCACGCGGCACGGGTGGTCGCGCAGCCGCTCGATGGCCGACAGGCCGTCGGAGCCCGGCATGCGCAGGTCCATGAGCACCACGTCGGGACTGACGGCGGTGACCACGGCGACGGCCTCGTCGCCCGACGCCGCCTCGCCCACGACGTCGAAGTCGGCCGCGGACAGCATCCCGCGCAGCCCGTCGCGCACCACCGGGTGGTCGTCGACGATGACGAGCCTGATCACGTGCCCACTCCCCTCACGCCGGCACCCGCGCCGAGATCGCCGTCCCGGACCCCGGCTCCGACTCCACGAACAACGCCCCGGACAGCCGGTGCACCCGGTGCCTCATCGCGGGCAGGCCGAAGCCCGACGACGGGGACGTCAGGTCGAACCCGACACCGTCGTCGCGCACGTCGAGCGTCACCACGTCCTCCATGTAGGACAGGGTCAGCCCGACCCGCGAGGCCGCGGCGTGCTTGGCCACGTTCGCCAGCGCCTCCTGGGCGGTGCGCAGCAGGGCCACCTCCACCTCCGGGTGCATCGCGCGGGCGGCGCCGGTGAGCGTCACCGAGACCGGCACGCCGTAGACCGTGGACCAGCCCGACGCCACCTCGTCCAACGCCTCCGGCAGCGCCCCGGAGTCCAGCGCGGGCGGGCGCAGCGCGTGCACCGAACGGCGGGCCTCGGCCAGGTTGGACCGCGCCAGCCCCGCCGCCACCGCCACGCGGCGCTCCCAGTCCACCGGGGTCGCCGCCGACAGCTGCGTGATGATGCCCGTCAGACCCTGGGCGAGGGTGTCGTGGATCTCCCCCGCCAGGCGGTGGCGCTCGTCCTGCACGCCCGCCTCGTGCGCCTGCACCAGGAGCTGGGCGTGGAGGCCCTCGTTCTCCTCCAGCAGCTCCTTGCGCAGCCGGGCCTGCTCGGTCGTCACGTGGCCCACGTAGGTGAACGTGCACGCCAGCACGACGAACACCACCATCAGCAGCCAGAACGCCGGCGCCTCGGCCGAGGCGGGGTAGCCGCCGAACAGCGACAGCGCCGCCAGCACCGCCGTGAGCGCCACCACGAAGAACATCCAGCGGCCGCGCAGCACCTCGCTCGCGAACACGTAGACCGCGTAGGACACCGCGCCGAACCAGTGCTCGCGCAGGCCCAGCACGGCGTAGAAGACGACCAGGCCACCGATGAACACGGCCATCAGGTCCGTGCGACCGCGCCACGCGGGGTGCAGCGTGAACCACCACGCCATCCACGCGTAGCCGAACGCCACGACGCCGTAGGTGAACCAGCGCTCCGCAGCCGAGTGCGTGGTGAACAGCGCGTACAACACCGTCGTCACGGTCAGCACGAAGTACGGGATCACGTGGGCGACGGCGCCGAGCCTGCGCTCCCACCTGTCCAACGCGGCCATGTCCACGAGCTACTCCCAGCGGAACGTTCTGGCCGCGACGCTACCCGCCACGAGGCCCACGAGCCCCATGATCGCGAGATGCCTCCACTCCGGCGCGGTCCCGAGCCACGCCTGCTGCAACGCCTCCACGCCCGGAGGCGCGTAGGACCCGATCTCCTTGATCGACGAAGGCAGCATGAACCGCGGCAGGTACACGCCGCCCAGGAACATGAGCAGCATGAACACCGCCGTCGCCCAGCCGCCGGCCGCCCGCGCGGTCGGGGCCAGAGCGGCGATCACCAGGCCCAGCGCGAACGTCCCGGCGCCTCCCAGGAGCACGGCACACGCCAGGCCGAGCGGGTGGTGAGGCAGGTCGACGCCGAAAACGACGTACCCGACCACCATAACGAGCAGCACCGACAAGATCGCCGCGACGAAGTTCACCACCATCTGACCGGCCAGCAACCGCGCCGGGTGCATCGGTGTGGTGGCGAGCCGCCGCAGCACCCCCTTCTCCCGGTACGCGGCCACGACGGTCGGCACACGCTGCAGCCCGATGAACCCCAGCGTGAACACGACCAGCGAGGACACGTAGCTGTCGATGAACCGCGCGCCGCCGAACTCGGGCAGCCGCTCCCGCAACGCCGGAACCGCCCCCAGCCCCAGCAACAACAGCGACGGGAACACCACGGCGAACAACGAGTTCAGCCGGTCGCGCAGGAACAACCGCGCCTCGATCTCAACGATTTTCAGCATCACGACCCCCGGTCAGTTCCACATAGGCGTCATCAAGCGAGACCTGGTCGACGCGCAGTTGCCGCGCCACGACCTGCTTGCGCGCCAACAGGGACGTCACGGCGTGCACGACGCCGTCCGGCCCGCTGACGACGACCTGCTCCCCCACCAGCGACACGTCGGTCACCTCCGGCAGTGCCCGCAGCAGGGCCGGGTCCACCGCGGCGGAGGGCACGAACCGCACCCGCGTGAGACCGTCCACCCGCGACACCAGCCCGGAGGGCGTGTCGAGGGCGGCGATGCGCCCGTCGCGGAACACCGCCACCCGGTCGCAGAGCCGCTCCGCCTCCTCCATGAAGTGGGTGACCAGCAGGATCGTCACGCCGGCCGCCCGCACGTCCTCGATCAACGACCAGGTGTCGCGCCGCGCCTGCGGGTCCAGCCCCGTCGTCAGCTCGTCCAGGATCGCCACCCGCGGCGACCCGACGAGCGCCAGCGCGATCGACAGCCGCTGCTTGAGCCCGCCGGACAGCCGCCCGAACTCGACCTTCAGGTGCGGCGTGAGCCCCAGCCGTTCCGACCAGTCGGCGGGCGACGGGTAGAACGACGAGAACAGCTCCAGCGCCTCCCCGACCCGCATCCGTTCCGGCAGCTCCGACGCCTGCAGCTGCACCCCGATCGACGACCGCACCGCGGCGGGCTCGCGCCCCAGCACCGACACGCTCCCCCGGTCGGGCCTGCGCAGCCCCGACACGCACTCGACCGTCGTGGTCTTGCCCGCGCCGTTCGGCCCCAGGACCCCGAAGATCTCCCCCTCGGCCACCTCGAAGGACACCGAGTCCACCGCGACCTTCGGCCCGTACCGCTTGCCGAGGTCGCGCACTGCGACGATTGCCATGCCACCACGATCGGGCAGCGCGGCGAGAAGATCATCGAACGACGAGCGGCACTCGGATCAACCGATCGGTTGATGGGTCAGTCCGTCTCCACGAAGACCGTCCGCAACGCGGCGGCCAGCCGCGCGACCGGTTCCGGCAGTGGTCCCGGCAGCCGGGCGAGCAGCACCCGGCGCTGTTCCGCAGGCCCTCCGCGCACCGGCAGGACCCGCACCCCGGCGGGCGCGACCGCGACCAGCGACGTCGGCACCGTCGTGATGCCGAACCCCGCCGCGACCAGCTGGAGCTTCGCCAGCCAGTCGCGGGCGGTGTGCGCGACGACGGGCCGTTCGTCCAGGCCCGGCCACACCCCCATCACCCACTGGTCGCCGGGACCCGAGATCCACCGCTGCCCGCGCAGATCCTCGACGTCGATGTAGTCGTTGCGCGCCAACGGGTGCGTCGACGGCACCGCCACGCGCAGCGTCCGTTCGACGACGGTGTCGACCTCCAGCGCGGGGATCTCGTCGTCCGGCGCGCGGAACGGCGGCGCCGACGAGATCAACGCGACGTCCAGCGTGCCCGCCCGCAAGGCGCGCACCAGCGCGGGCGTGCTGCCTTCCCGCGTGACCACGGTGATCGACGGATGCGTGCGCGCCAACGCCGTCAGCGCCCGAGGCAGCAACCACGCCCCGGCCGTCGCGAACCAGCCGAGCCGGACCGTGCTCTCGTCCTCGTCCGGCAGCCCCGCCAGCTCGCGTGCGCCGGCATCGACCTGATCCACGACAACAGCAGCACGCCGCAACACGAGCCGACCGGCCGCCGTGAGCTGCACGCCGTCATGCCGCCGTTCGAGCAACACGGCACCGGCCGCGCGTTCCAGCGCCGCGATCTGCCGTGACACCGCGGACTGCGTGTACCCCAGCGCGGTGGCCGCGCCCGTCAGCGTGCCGCGCTCGGCGACCTCGCGGAACACCCTCAGCGCGACCAGCGACGCGTCACTCAGGCTCATGACATTTACGCATACCCCGCTTGCCACAATTTCGCTACCCGCATGGCCTCAGCGAGCCTAGCGTCGAAGACGTGATCGAGACAGAGTTCGGGTTCAGCAGCACCGCCACCGAGGTCGCCCACGGCATCGACCTCACCGGCAAGCGCGTCGTCGTGACCGGCGCGTCGTCAGGGATCGGCGTGGAGACCGCACGCGCGTTGGCCGGCATCGGCGCCGAGGTGACCCTCGCCGTCCGTGACGTCGCGGCGGGCGAGAAAGTCGCCCAGGAGATCGGCGGCAAGGTCGAGGTCGCCAGGCTCGACCTCACCGACCTCTCGTCGGTCGACGAGTTCGCGCGGAGCTGGAGCGGCCCGCTGCACGTCCTGGTGAACAACGCGGGCGTCATGGCGACGCCCGAGCGCTACACCGAGCAGGGCTGGGAATGGCAGTTCGCCACCAACCACCTCGGCCACTTCGCGCTCGCGACGGGTCTGCACAGCGCGCTGAAGGCCGCGGGCAACGCACGCATCGTGTCCGTGACCTCGCGGGGCCACATGCTCTCCCCGGTGATCTTCGACGACGTCCACTACGCGTTCCGCAGCTACGAACCGTGGGGCGCCTACGGCCAGAGCAAAACCGCCAACGTCCTGTTCGCGGTCGAGGCGACGCGCCGGTGGGAGGCGGACGGCATCACCGCGAACGCCGTCATGCCCGGCGCCATCTACACCAACCTCCAGCGCCACATCGGCCCGAGCGACGTCGACCCGGCGATCATCAAGACCACGGAGCAGGGCGCGGCGACGTCGGTCCTCGTGGCCACGTCACCGCTGCTGGAGGGCATCGGCGGCCGCTACTTCGACGACTGCGACGAGACGCGGACGGCCGACCACCGCGACGAGACGCCACCGATGCGCGGCGTGGCGAGGTTCGCCCTCGACCCCGGCAACGCCGCCCGCCTGTGGACGTACTCCGAGACCCTCCTCGCGAAGGCCTGACGGATGACGACCGCACTGGTCACCGGCGCGACCCAGGGCCTCGGCCTGGCACTGGCCGAGGGGCTCGCGCAACGTCTGACGCCCGCCGACACCGTCTACCTGACGGGCCGCGACGCCGAGAAGGTCGCCGCCGCCGCGCGGATGGCGCCCGGCGGCGGAGCGGTGGTCCGCGGCGAGCTGCTGGACGTCGCCGACCCCGAGGCCGCCACGACCCTCGCCAGGACCGTCGAGGAACGCCACGGCGGCATCGACATCGTCTTCGGCAACGCCGTCATGCGCGTCGGCCCGGACGACGACCCGCGCGCGATCATCGACGACTACACCGAGGTCAACAACTTCGGCACCACCCGGCTCCTGCGGGCGTTCACACCGCTGCTCCACGACAACGGCCGGCTGTTCGTGGTCGCGAGCTCGCTGGGCACCCTGCGCCACCTCGCACCGGTGTTGCACGAGCAGTTCACCGGTCCGTCCTCATTGGACGAGCTCGACGAGCGGGTCGCGCGGTGGCGTGACGCCACCAAGGACGGCAGGGCGAAAGCGGGCGCGTGGCCGGGGTTCGTGAACATCCCGTCGAAGATCGGCCAGGTCGCCGCCGTCCGCGTGCTCGCACGCCAACGCCGGGAGGCCGACGCACGACGGGGAGTCCTGATCGCGTCGGTGTGCCCAGGCATGATCAACACGCCGACTTCCGCGCTGTGGTGGGACGTCAGCACCGCGCCGACGCCCGCGCAGGCCGCGATACCGTTGCTGGACCTGGCCTTCGACCCGGTGCGGCCGGATCACTACGGCGAGCTGGTCCGCCACGGCGAGGTCGTGCCGTTCAGCTGAGCGGCTGGTCCAACCCGTGCACCACCTGGTCGAGCAACGTCCGGATGACCGCCTCGTTGTGCTCGTTGCGGCCCGGCGTGATCATCCGCGACGTCGCCTCGACCATCGCGTGGACGAGCATGGCCCGCAGCTGCGCGCGCTGGACCCCGGCGGTGGTGAAGACGCCGACCAGCGGCGCCAGCAGGCGTTCGTGCTCGGCCCTGATCTGCTCGCGCGACGAGTCCGGCAACGCGTGCGCGGACAGGGCCACCACCGCGCCGTGGCTGCCGTCGGTGATGATCGCGAGCTCGGTCCGCAGGTAGGCCTCGATCTTCTCCGGCACGGACCCGGCTCCGTTGACCGCGTCCTCCAGCTTGTCCGCCCACTCCGGCAGGGCGTCGGACACGATCGCGGCGACCAGTTCCTCGCGCGAGCGGAAGTACTCGTAGAGGCTCGGCCGCGACAGCCCGACGCGTCTCGCGAGCGACGCGAGCGTCAGCGCCTCCGCTCCCTCGGTCGCCACGATCTCCCGCCCCGCGTCCAGCAGGGCGCGCAACCGGTTGGCGCGGTGCTCGGCCACGGTGTCTGCGCTGATCCTCGGCACGTCGGGATCGTATCGCGCTTGATTTCCCGACGGGGAGTTGGAATAGTTCCCGACACAGCGTCGGGATCAGGGAGGCCAGCATGTTCATCGCGACCAACCGGATGTTCGTGAACCCGGACATGTCCGAGGAGTTCGAGCGCTACTTCCGCGGCTCCATGCGCACCCACCTGCCCGGAGTTCCCGGCCTGCTGCGCAGCACGTTGCTCAAGCCGACGCAGGACGACCAGCCGTACGTCTCGGTCAACGAGTTCGAGTCGGAGGACGCCTTCCGCGCGTGGGTCGCCTCCGACGCGTTCCGCGAGGCGCACAAGGGCCACCGCACGATCGCGCGCCTCGTCACCGGCAACGAGCCCGAGCGGTTCACGCACGCCGAGGACCTGGTCCTGCCCGTGCAGCGCAGCGAGGCCTCCTAGCCCCCGTCACAGGGTGGGCAGCAGCGACTTCATCCGGTTGATCTCGTCGGACTGCGTGGCCACCACGTCGTCCGCCATCTCCTCGACCTGGACGTTGTTGCCCGCCCCACGCACGTCCGTCGCCATCTTGATCGCACCCTCGTGGTGCTTGATCATCAGCTCCAGGAACATCCGGTCGAAGTCCTTGCCGCGCGCGGCCCCCAGCGCGTTCAGCTGGTCCTGCGTGGCCATGCCGGGCATCGAGCCGTGGTCGCCGTGCGTGCCCACGAGGTTGTTCATGCGCTGCCACTGCTTCATGGCGCCGATCTCGGGTTCCTGGCTGTACCGGATGCGGTCGGCGAGGCCCTTGACGGTCGCGTTCTCCGCGCGGTCCGGCGCGAACCTCGTCATCGCCAGCGCCTGCTCGTGGTGGGCGATCATCATCGACACGTAGTCGCGGTCGGCGTCGTTGGGCGGCGGCGGGACGGCACCGGTCGCGTCCGACGCCGCGATGGTCGGCGCCGACCCGCCGGGAGTGTCCGGCGCGATGATCGGCGCCTGCTCCGGCTCCGACGTACAGCCTGCCAGCAGGGCGAATGCCGCCACGATCGCCACGAGCCCAGAACGCATGCTTCGGACAATACAGTCCGAGACCGGCGGAGTTGTCCAGCGTTTCGAGACAGGACGAAGAGTCGACAACCCTCCGAAAGATGCTGGCCTTTAGCAACGCGAAAGGGTCATACTCCCCCTCACCAACCCGTAATGAGGGGGTAAAGCAGTGACTTCACGCGCAACGGCCCGGCGGCGCAGAGCGCCGTTGGCGGTTCTGGGGGCGCTCGCGCTGACGCTGTCGACGGTGACCGCGCCCGCGTACGCCGAGCCCGACCTGCCCGCGGACGGCAAGGGGCTCACCGAGGCTCAGCTCGAAGCGCAGGCGGAAGCGGTCGACGGTCTCCCGGGGGTCGACGAGATCTCCCGCAGCCGCAACATGGTCCCGGTCGCCCACCTGGACAAGCAGGCTCCGCTCAACTCGACGCAGACCGACATCGCGTTCCAGGACAACTACGCGTTCGTCGGCAACTACGACGGCTTCGTCATCTACGACATCCGCAACCCGAAGAAGCCGACGATCAAGAGCCAGGTGCTCTGCCCCGGCTCGCAGAACGACATCTCGGTGTACGGGAACCTGCTGTTCCTGTCGACCGACTCCTCGCGCAGCGACAACTCCTGCGCCAGCGTCTCCCAGCCGGCGACGGTCAAGGAGTCGTGGGAGGGCATCAAGGTCTTCGACATCAGCAACAAGGCCGCGCCGAAGTACGTCGCCGCCGTCGAGACCGACTGCGGTTCGCACACCCACACGATGGTGCCGGCCAAGGACAAGAAGAGCGTCTACCTCTACGTCTCGTCCTACTCGCCGAACGCCACGTTCCCGGACTGCCAGCCGCCGCACGACAAGATCTCGATCGTGAAGGTCCCGGTCAAGAACCCGGCCTCGGCGTCGCTGCTCAAGGCCCAGGTCGTCTTCCCGGACGGCGCGAACCCCGGCGTCCCCGGCACCATCGAGACCGGCTACACCTCGGCCACCACCGGCTGCCACGACATCACCGTCTACCCGCAGCTCGACCTCGCGGCCGGCGCGTGCATGGGTGACGGTGTGCTGTGGGACATCTCCGACCGCGAGAACCTGGTCGAGATCAACCGCGTCCAGGACGACGCGCACTTCGCGTTCTGGCACTCCGCCACGTTCAACAACAGCGGCACCAAGGTCGTCTTCACCGACGAGCTCGGTGGCGGCGGCGCCGCGACGTGCAACGAGAAGATCGGCCCGAACCGCGGTGCCAACGGCATCTACGACATCGAGGGCAAGGGCAAGAACCGCAAGCTGGTCTTCAAGTCCTACTACAAGATCCCGCGCATGCAGACCGACACGGAGAACTGCGTCGCGCACAACGGGTCGCTGATCCCCGTGCCCGGCAAGGACATCATGGTCCAGTCCTGGTACCAGGGCGGCATCTCGGTGTGGGACTTCACCAACTCGGCCAAGCCGCGTGAGATCGGCTTCTTCGAGCGCGGCCCGATGCCGAACGGCGCGGGCGGCGGCACGTGGTCCACGTACTGGTACAACGGCTACATCTACTCCTCGGAGATGGGTCGCGGCTTCGACGTCATCGACATGCGCGACCCGCGCACGTTCGTGGCGAAGCTGTTCCGCACGAACGAGCTGAACGTGCAGACCCAGGGCAACTTCTACCGCGGGTAAAGGTTCGCTCCCGAATCAGCGCGGCTGCCGTCGTTCGGCAGCCGCGCTGATCGCTGTCAGGACCAAGGTCACCGCGACACCGCCGAAGACGGCCCAGACCGGTGACCCGACGTCCATCGCCCACGCGACGACGACGGCCGTGAGCCCGTAGCCCGCGCCGGTCACCGCGTACATCATCGAGAACCCCGGGGCGTGCGCGCCGACCGGGAGCCGTTCGCGCAAAGCCAGGCTCCGCGTCACGAGCACACCGGACTGGAACAGCCCGGCCGCCAGCAGCGCGCCCGTGATGCCCGGCAGGTTCGGGAACAACGCCACCGCGCCGACGCAGGTCGCCGTGATGACGAGCAGCACCAGCCCCTGCGTGCGGAACGTGCCCGGCCACGGCTTGAGCCCGTACAGCACCGCGCCCAGCGCACTGCACGCGGCGAACCCGGTGAGCAGCGGCCCGGTCCAGCCGATGCCGATCCCCCGGTGCTCCAGCAACGCCGGCAGCACCAGCTCCGCGACCGCCAGCTGCGCCAGCGCCGCCGCGCTCACCAGGTAGATCGGCCACGCCGACGCGACCACGCGCGCCTTCGCCGTACCGGTTCTGGACGTCACGTGCCCGCGCGGCAGGATGAACACCAGCCACGCCGCCACGACCACCAGGCTCACGGACACCACCACGGGCGCACGCCGGTCGACGCTCAGCGCCAGCACGGTGACCAGCGCGGGCGCCACCGCCCACACCACCTGAGTGATCATGGCGTCGAAGCCCATCGCCTTGGGCACCAGCGCGTCCGGCACCAGCCCGAGCAGCATCGCCCGCAGCCCGCCCGGCGTCGTCGACGGCCCGGCGCCCGCGACGAACGCCGCGATCACCAGCACCGTCACGTTCGTCGTCAACGCCAGCGTCGTGAACGCGACAGCGCCGACGAGCAGCCCGACCGACAGCTGCCCGCGCATCCGCGACGGGTCGAGGAACAGTCCCAGCAGCGCCGCGCCGAGGATCTCCCCGAGCACGTAGACGGCCACCAGCGACGCGGCCAGCACGTACCCGCCGGGCAGCCCCCTGGTCAGGAACACCATCATCAGCGGCGTCATGGACATCGGCAGCTTGGCGGCGACCGTGACGACGGCGCACGCGAGCACGTCCCGGTTCGCGAGGTCGCGGTACCCGGCAGCGGAGATCGTCATCTACTCGCCCAGCTCCTGGAACAACGTCAGCTGCAACCCGGCCGGCGCCGCCAGCCGCGCGTTCAGCGAGTTCCACGGCGTCCGCGTGGGCTCCGCGATCACCTCGGCCCCGGCGGCCTCCAGCGTGCGGGTCACCCCTTCGGCGTCGGTGACCTCGAACGCGACCCGGACGTGCCCGGCGACCCGCTTGCCCACCTCGACGTCGTCGATGAACTCCGCGTGCGGCGGGTCGGCGATCTCCAGCGTCGCCCTGCCGGCCTCCAGGATCGTGACCCGCCCGCCGTCGGACGCGAACGCGGCCCGTTGCTCCAGGCCGAGGACGTCTCGGTAGAAACGCAGGGCTTCTTCGTAGTCGTCGGCGGTGACGACCAGGCGGAGCTCACGGACACCGGTCATGGTGACGATCATTTCACTCCGCGTGTCAGAACGAGGCGAACCCGGCGAAAAGGCTGACAGGATGGCGTCCGTGCCGAACGGACTCGACGAGGTGGACTGGTCCCGGCTGACCCACGCGTACGGCGCCGCCGACGACGTGCCGGACCAGCTGCGCGACCTGCTGTCGCCCGACGCGGAACGCCGCCGGAAGGCGCTGTGGGCGTTGAACGGCAACATCTACCACCAGGGCACGGTCTACCAGGCCACGGCGCACGCGGTCCCGTTCCTGCTGGAGGTGCTGGCCGCGCCGGGGTGCGCCGAGCGGCCGGAGCTGCTCGACCTGCTCAGCGGGATCGTCACCGGGTTCGACGAGATGTGGCTGCCGGGAGGGTTGCCGATCACCGAGTACCGCGCCCAGGCCGAAGGCGGCGAGGCGGTCCTGGCGGCGGCGCCCAGGCCCGGCGACGACGACTTCGACGAGGACGAGGGCGACTTCGGGTACGTCGAAGGCCTGACCGAGGACGACCAGCGCAGGATGTTCGCGCACATCTGGGTGCGGGCCCACGACGCCGTGCGCGCCGGAGTGCCGCTGTTCCGCGACCTGCTGTCCGCGGAACCACCGGTCGCGTGCATGGCCGCGTACACCCTGGCGTGGTTCCCGGAGGACGCGGCGGGCAGCCTGCCGGCTCTCGGCGAGGTCACCGGAGAGGATGTCGTGGTAGCGACCGCGTCGGTGGCGACGGGCCTGCTCGGCGGCCGTCCCGCGGCCGCGCTCGACGACCCGCGCCCGATCGTCCGGTGGGGTGCCGCGGTCGCGCTCGCGGCGGTCGACGGTCCGGAGGCGACCGACGACGTCGTGGACGAGCTGCTCACCGTCGCGGCCGGCTCGCTCGACCGCGCCGAGGAGGTTCCGTTCCTGGGCGGCGACCTCGCGGGGTACGCGGCCCTGGCGGTCCTGCGGCTGGCGTTCCACGACGGCGCGCTGACGCCCGGGACCCCTTACACCGCACTGGACTCACGCCAACGCCGCACCGTCGAGGCGTTGGCCGCCGGCGAGGGCACCTGGCTCGTCAACCTGGACGAGCACCTGCGCGCGTACGGCCTGCCCACCGAGAAGGAAGCCCTGCGCGCCTACACCTCGACGCGCTGAGGAGCCCCCTGCACCAACCGGCTCACGACCACGAGCACCAGCGTGATCCCCGCAGTCACGTGGATCGGCGCCGGCCCGAACGTCGCCGCGAGCACCGCCACCGCCCCGAGCGGCAGCAGGTACTTGCGGAGCCCGTCCTCGCCGGGGCAGTCCTGCACGTACCAGACGAAGAGGAAGAACACCGCCAGCGGCACCGTCGTGAACGCGGCCACCGTCGTGCCCGGCGCGTGCGAGAGGTGCAGGTCGTAGTCGACCGACGCGGCGAGCCCGGCACCGAGCGCCGCGATCGACCCGAGGATGAACAGGTGCGCGTAGCCCCAGAGGAACGCCTTCCTGAGGTTGCGCAGGTGCGTCGGCGCCTCGAAGTAGATCCACCACACCGAGAACACGATGACCAGCGACGCGGCGGCGAGCGAGATGAGGTTCTCGCCGCTGTCGAAGCCCTTCTGGAACGCCAGCGTGGCCGCGAGGATCGACTCGCCGAGCACGATCAGGGTGAACAGGCCGTGCCGCTCGGCGATGTGGTGCGGGTGCCAGGTCGTGGCGCCGGAGCGTTCCGCCCAGGCCGGCACCAGCAGCTCGCCGATCATGAACAGCACCCACAGCGGGATCTGCGCCGCGGGCGGGGCGACCACCACCCACAGCACCCAGAGCACCTGCATGAACGCGATCCCACCGGCGTAGCGGCGGGTGCAGGCCCGGTGCTCCGGGTTGTCGCGCGACGCCCGCAGCCAGTGCGCGACCATGCCGAGCCGGATCACGACGTACCCGCCGACGACGATCCGGTAGTCCTGGTGCTCGAAGACGGCGGGGATGCCCGCCGCCACCACGAGCACGCCGGCGATCTGGACCATCGTGATGACCCGGTACAGCGTGTCGTCGTTGTCGAACGCGCTCGCGAACCACGTGAAGTTGAGCCACGGCAGCCACAACGCGAAGAACGCCATGCAGAACGCCATCAGCCCGGCACCGGCGTGGTTCTCGGAGACGGCGTGGTGCAGCGAGGCGGCGGCCTGGGCGACCGCCACCACGAAGCTCAGGTCGAACAACAGCTCCAACGGCGTCGCGACCCGGTGGGCCTCCGCCGTGTCGCGCGCGAGGAGCTTCCTGATCATCCCGGCACCACCATGATCCTTGATTCGCTGAGGTCGAGTGCCACCTGCGTGCCGGGCTGGAACGCCGCCGCCTGGTTGGACGGCTGGTCGACCCGCAGGACCTGCTCGCCCACTCTGACAGAGATCCGCGTGACGGGCCCCAGGAACGACTGGGTCAGCACGTCGCCGACGATCCTGCCCTGCGCGCCGTCGTGCGCCGCGACCCCGATGTCCTCCGGCCGGACGATGACGCGCACGTCGCTGCCGGACGGCTGGTCGTGCTCGGCGGGCACGGTGACGCCGTTGATCACGACGGTCTGCCCCTCCGCCTTGGCCTCCACCGAGTTCGTGACGCCGACGAACTGCGCCACGAACGCCGTCGCCGGCTGCCGGTAGACCACGGACGGCGTGTCGAGCTGCTCCAGCCGCCCGTGCGACATGACACCGACCCGGTCGGAGACGGCGAGCGCCTCCTCCTGGTCGTGCGTGACGAACAGCGTCGTCATGCCCAGTTCCGTCTGGATGCGGCGGATCTCGTCGCGCAGGTTCACGCGGACCTTGGCGTCCAACGCGGACAGCGGCTCGTCCAGCAGCAGCACGCGCGGCTGGATCGCGAGGGCGCGCGCCAGCGCGATGCGCTGCTGCTGACCACCCGACATCTGGTGCGGGTAGCGGCCGCCGAGGTGCGCGAGACCGACGAGGTCGAGCAGCTCGTTCGTGCGCTTGGTGTCGCCCTTGCGCAGCTTGAGGCCGAACGCGACGTTCTGCGCCGCGGTCATGTTCGGGAAGAGGCTGTAGGCCTGGAAGACCATGCCCATGTCCCGCTTGTTGGCGGGGACCTTCGTGATGTCCTTGCCGCCCACCGTGACCGTGCCGGAGTCGGCGGTCTCGAAGCCCGCGACGATGCGCAGCGCCGTCGTCTTGCCGCAGCCCGACGGGCCGAGCAACGACACCAGCTCGCCCTCCGCCAGTTCGAGGTCGAGGCCGTCGAGCGCCGCGTTGCCGCCGAAGGACTTGCGCAGCCCCTTGAGTTGCAGGTGGCCCATGATTCAGATACTCCCCTGCAAAGTTTCTTCTTCGGCAACGGTCTGACGGCGCCGCTGGCCGACGTAGGAAAGTGCGAACAGAAGGACGAACGCGAACAGCAGGCACAGCAACGACACCGCGATGGACACGCCCGCGTTGCGCTTGCCCAGCAGGTTGACCTGCACCTGCAACGTGTCGAAGTTGAGCAGCGACGCGATGGTGAACTCACCGAGCACCAACGCCACCGACAGCAGCGACGCACCGATCAGCGCGACGCGGATGTTCGGCACGACGACCTTCCACAGCACGGTGAACCACGACGCGCCGAGGCTGCGCGCGGCTTCGGCGAGCGTCTTCAGGTCGATCGCGGACAGTCCGGCGTCGATCGCCCGGTAGGCGAACGGCAGCACCAGGATCGTGTAGGCGAAGGTCAGCGTGAGCGGCGAGTCGCCGAGGAAGTAGTTCACCCACGCGTAGAGCGGCGCCATGCCGACCACCAGCACGATCGCGGGGATCGCGAGCGGCAGCAGGCACAGGAACTCCACGAGCCGCTGCAGCTGGGGAAGCCGCAGCCGGATCCACGCCATCGTCGGCACGAGCAGCACCAGCATCAGCACCGCGCTCGTCACCGACAGCAGCAGCGAGTTGACGAGCGCCTCCATCAACCCGTCGTCGTCGACGATGGACGTCCACGACTCCAGGCTGCGGGTGTTGTTCCTGCCCCGCGTGGAGAACTCCGCCATCGCGATCAGCGGCAGGACGAAGTAGACGCCGAGGACCAGCAGGACGACGGTGCGCAGGACGCGCTGCCTCACTAGCGAACCCACTTGGCCACCCTCTTCTGCAGCAGCACGTTCACGCCCATCGCGATGCTGACGACGACCACCATGCCCAGGCCGAGCGCCTTGCCGAGGTTCTCCTGGCCCAGCACGACCTCGCCGGTGAGGAAGCCGCGGATCTGCAACGGCACGATCGGGCTGCCCTGCGAGACGAGCGCGGCGGCCGTGGCGTAGGCGCTGAAGGCGTTGGCGAACAACAACAGCAGCGCGCCGAGGAACGGCGGCAGCAGGATCGGCCCGCCGACGTGCCGCCAGTAGGTCCAGCTCGTCCCGCCGAGGCTCGCGTTCGCCTCCCGCCACTGCGGACGGAGGCCGTCCAGCGCGGGCAGGAACACGATGACCATCAACGGGATCTGGAAGAACGTGTAGACGAGCGTCAGGCCCGGCAGCTCGAACAGCCACGCGCTGCCCGCGAACAGGTCGATGCCGGCGTTGTCGCGCAGGAACTTCGTGACGAGCCCCTCGAAGCCGACCGTCGCGAGGAACGCGAACGCCAGCGGCACACCGCCGAACTGCGCGAGCACACCGCTGCCCGCGACGACGACCCTGCGGAGCATGCCCTCCTGCTTGCCGACCGCCACCGCCCACGTCAGCAGCGCGCCGAAGATCGCGCCGATCACCGCCGTGAGCGCGGAGAGCTCGATGCTGCGCACGAAGGCGTCGAAGACGACACCGGTGAACAACGTCGTGAGGTTGTCGAGCGTCAGCGCGCCGTTCGAGTCCTGGAAGGCACCGAACAGCACGAGGACCGTGGGGTAGACGAGGAAGACCCCGACGAACGCGAGGAACGGCACCGCGACGAGCCAGGCGGCCGCAGACGGCCGACCGGCGGCCCCACCCTTGATCTTGGTGGAACCGCCGGGCGTCGTCGCTACGGGAGCGACACTCGTCATCCGATGGCCTGGGCCCAGGTCGCGGTCAGGACGGCCTTGGCCTTGTCGGCCTGCGCCTGCGTCTGGAACACCTGCTTGCCGTCGGTCTTGGGCAGCTTGTCCTTGGCGGCCTTGTCCGCCTTGTCCCCCATCTTGTCCAGGCGGACCGGGCGGGACATGCCCTTCAGGTAGAGGTTCTGGCCCTCGTCGGAGTAGAGGAACTCCTGCCACAGGCGCGCGGCCGCGGGGTGCGGCGCGTCCTTGCTGATGGCCTGGTTGTAGTAGCCGCCGATCTGCGCCTCGGCCGGCACGACGACCTTCCAGTCGAGCTTGCCCTGCAGCTTCGCGGTCTGCGCGGCGTTGGTGTAGTCCCAGTCGATGACGACCGGCGTCTGCCCGGACTCGATCGTCGCGGGCGACGGGTCGACCGGCTGGAAGTTGCCGGCGGCCTTGAGCTGCTTGAAGAACTCGACACCGGGCGCGATGTCGTCGGCGGACCCGCCGTTGCCCAGCGCCGCCATCACGACACCGGAGAACGCGGCGCCGGCCTGCGTCGGGTCGCCGTTGAGCGCGACCTTGCCCTTGTACTCGGGCTTGAGCAGGTCCTTCACACTCGCCGGCGCCGGCACCTTGGCCGCGTCGTAGCCGATCGACATGAAGCCGCCGTAGTCACCGTAGTAGGCGCCGTCCGCGTCCTTGAGCTCCGCGGCGATGTCGTCCCAGGTGCTGACCTTGTAGGGGGCGAACAGGTCCTTGTTGGCGAGCGCCACGTTCAGCCCGAGGTCGAACACGTCGGGCGCGCGGTCGTTGCCCTTGAGCTGCTTCGCGGCGTTGATCTCCTCCTGGCTCGACGCGTCGGGCTGCGCGGAGTCGACCTTGATGCCGTACTTGGCCTCGAAGGCCTTGATGATCTCGCCGTAGTTGGCCCAGTCCGGGGGCAGCGCGATGACGTTGAGCTTGCCCTCCTTCTTCGCGGCCTCGACCAGCTTGTCCATGCCGCCGAGCTCGCTCGCGGACTTCGCGGTCCCGGCGGCACCGGCCGGCGCCTCCTTGGCGGGCGGGGCGCCACAGGCCGCCACAGCCAGCACCAACGCGCCGACACCGATCAGTTTCGTGGTGACGTTCCCTCGCTTCAGCACAGGCGGAGGATTCGCGCGAAAAGCTTTCGTTGTCAAGCCAGCCGCGCCGGTTGAGACCTTCTCGACTCCAACCGTGAATTCTCGGCGCCTCAGAGGTTGCGACTGAATGCTTTCCGAGCTTCGCCGAGGTGCTCGGCGCCGATCCCGGTCCGCGGGTCGACGTGGACGAGCGCGGTGGTCAGGTGCCGTCGCTTGTGGACGAACTCCTCCCGGCGCAGCCGGCTGGAAGCCCGGGTGGGCTCGGTGCCGAGCTCACCCGGTCAGCTGCCTCGGCGGCTTGGGGTGGGCGGCGCACGGGTTGAGCGGCCCGTCGACGTCGACCAGGATCGGCGGTCTCACCCGTCCGGCATGGCCGAACCCGTCAGCGGGACCGGCCGGCCCGATCGTCGGTGTCGTCGAACAGCCGCTCGACCTCCACCTCGATGACGCGCAGCTTGTCGAGCACCCTCAGCCGGGACGTCCTGGTCTGCCGCTCGCTGACCTCGGCCTTCGCCTCACGCACCAGCGCGAGCGCCTCATCCCGGTCCAGGACCCGGTCCTCGAGCCCCTGCCTCAACCGGTTGAGCAGCGTGACGGCTTCCTGGCTGCCGGTGGGCGAGGACCCCAGGAGTCGCACCGCGAGCTGGATCCGCCTGCGCAGGAACGGCGGCAGCGAACCAGGCAGTTCCGGGATGTCCACGTGCGTCCAGATCTCCCGGCGACGGCCTTCGACTTCCTGCCGGGGCTCCGCGTGCCCGATGATCGCCGGGTGCCCGATGATCGCCGCGAGCCCGTCGACCCGGCGGCCAGGCTCGGCGTGGAAGGCCCGCTGGAACTGGCGGTCGGCGGCAGCGAGCAACTCGTCCAGCCGGTCGTCACGCATCACCGCACCTCCTCCTCGACAGAACGGCCTTCAGCGCCCTGCGACCTCTGCTCCGGTTCTGCCGCACGGCCTGCGCGGTGGTCCCGAGCTCGTGGGCGATGACGTCGTCGGGGAAGTCGTCCGCGGTCATCGCGAGCACCTGCCGTTGCATCAGCGGCAGCTCCGCCAGTGCGGCGACGACCTCCCGCCACGCCTCCCCCGGTTCGACGACCGCCGAGTCGCCGACGAGCGCCTGCCCGGCGAGCGTGCGCCGGTCCGGCATCGACCGGTAGAGCTCGCGGGTGGCGACGGTGCGCACCCAGGCCCGCGGGTTCCGGATGCACGTCCAGTTCTCCCAGGCCAGCACGAACGCGGCCTGGGTGGCGTCCGCGGCCTCGTGCACGGTCGCCCCGGTCACCTTGACCACGTACCCGGTGACCTTGCCGACCTCGCAGCGGTAGAACAGCGAGAACTGCTCCCGCACCGCGTCCACCCGACCTGCCACTCGCTCGACCGGTTCACCTGTCACCACTGTTCCCCCGACCGATCTCCACCGTGGTCCGGCCGTCGCTCCCGCACAACCGGCTCCCCGGCGGCAGGTGGCGCACCATCTCGGCCCACGCGGCGTGCCGCGCGTCGCTCGCCAACCTGCGGTCGCGTGCCATCAACACCCGTGTCACCCCGGCCAGTGCGACCAGCGCACCAGCGATCACCGTCTCCAGCACCGGCAGCTCCTTCCTCTGCCAGTGAGTGCGGATCAGCCGGCGAGTTGTGACAACGAGCAGCTCAGGAAGCACGACGGGCCGAGCACACCGCCGACCCACCCCACCGGGCCCCGTACAGCAACCCCGGCAGCAACCGCCGGAACCGCAGGTGCACGTCCCCCGCCCGGTCCGCCGCCTGCTGCATCCCGGCCGGCTCCGCGTCCGACCGCAGCAGCACCCCGTCGAACGTGCGCACGATCCGCTTGCCGTCGTGCTCGAACCGCAGGCGCAGGTCGAACACGTCGCACGGCCGTTCCGGCACGTAGAGCACGCACGGGTGCATGGCGTCACGGCTCTGCAGCCGGTACCGGATCGCGAAGTCGTGCGTCGCGCCCCGCGCCAGCGGCTCGGCGGTGACGAGCCGGAAGCCGGGCCGTTCGAGACCGCTCCGCCGCTGCAACGTGCCGCCGTACATGAGGTGCACGTCCATGTCCCGCGACCGCGCCGGGAACACCGAGCCGAACTCGAACGAGTCCACCCCGTCCTGGTCGGCGACGACCTGGTAGCGCTCGAGCACCTCCGGCTGCCCCCGGTCGAGCGTCACCGCCACGGACAGCTCCGCGGTGTGCCAGCCGCCGGCGTCGCGGCGGGTGGTCGACGCGGCCAGGTCGGCCAGCTGGTGCACGGCGTCGTCCACGCGGCGGCGCACGGTCCTGGCGTCGCGGTCGATCGCCGCCGCCACCCAGCTGACGCGCTCCCCGTACAGCGGCAGCCGCGCGTCGGAGGTGAGTCCGAACGCCGCGCGCGCCGGCAGCTGGAGGTCCTCCGGCAGCTGCTCGACCAGCTCACTGAGCCGGGTGACCAGTTTCTGCCGGGCCGCGACCGACCCGTCGGCCCTCGTGATCCCGCACGAGGCGGCCAGCGCCGGACCGACCTTCTCCAGCAGCCGGGGCGCGTGCACACCCCGTCCCTTGCGCAGGGTCTTCAGCTCGTGGACCAGCTTCGTCGTCATCTCCGCTCTCCCTCCCCTTCCGTGCTCACGTGCGGCGGAGGAAGGGTGCGGCGGCCGTGTGGACGAGAAGTGGACACACCGTGGATCCGTCACACGTGGTCCGGTCGCAGCACCGTCCGCGCCACCGACGAGGCCAGCGCGATGCCCAGCCGCACCCCGTCCCGCCCGAGGAACACCCGCGACGTGCCGATGCGGTCGAGCACGGACTGGTCGACGACCCCGAGCCCGAACGCGATCATCTCCGGGCGCGACGCCGTCTCCGTGAGCCGGGCCAGCTCCCGCGGCCAGTCCTGGTCGGTCGCCCGGCCGTCGGAGACGAAGAACAGCACCGGCCGCCGCACCCTCACCCGTTGCGCCTTGAGCTCCGCCACGTCCCGCTCGATCACCCCGCGCACGAACGCGAACACGGCCCCGAAGTCCGACCCCGACTCCTGCCGCGGTGTGACCAGCCC
>NZ_DASVFL010000299.1:0-11327 GCF_036380075.1 Lentzea sp.
AGCGGGAGGCGGCGGTTTCGCTTGTGCGGGGCACGCTCCCAGTCCCACGGGCGTTATTTCTATTGGCCGAATTGAGGTTCGGCCACACGCCCCCGGTGCCGCGAACACAAGCGCGCACACGCCGAAGAATCGAGTTCGGCCGAGATTGGGAGCACGCGCGGAGTCGCGAGTTCGCGTCGGTCGTCCGGTCGCCTCTTCGGGTCAACCGCCGCAGGCGATTCGGCCCGAAGCGGCGGCCGGACGGCCGAATGAGGGCGAACTCGCCGCCGTCTGCGAAGCAGCGGCCACAAGCACAGCGGCCAACAAACACAGCGGCCAACGAGCACAGCGGCCGGACAACACGAAAGCCCCGGTGTGCGCACACCGGGGCTTTTCGCGTGAGATCTGAAGTGGCGCAGCCTCCCTGCCGGGAGGCCCGTCTCACTTCTTCTTGGCAGCCGTCTTGCGAGCCGCGGGCGCCTTGGCGGCCGTGGTCTTCGCAGCGGGCTTCGCCGCAGCCGTCGTCTTCGCCGCGGCCGTGGTCTTGGCGGCAGCGGTCTTGCGAGCGGCGGGCGCCTTGGCGGCCGTCGTCGTCTTGGCAGCAGCGGTCTTCGTGGCGGTCGCCTTCGCGGGCGCCTTGGCAGCAGCAGCGGGCTTCGCGGCGGCGGCCGTGGTGGTGCGACGGGTCGCGGGCGCCTTGGTGGCAGCCGCGGCCGTGCGCGTGCGCGTGGTGGTCGCGCGGGTGGTCGCCGCCTTGGTGGCGGGCGCCTTCGTCGCGGCCGCGGGCTTCGCGGCGGCGGCAGCAGCGGCCGGCTTGGCGGCAGCCTTGGCGGCCACGACCTTCGGCAGCTTCTTCGCACCGCTGATGACGTCCTTGAACGTCGAGCCGGGGCGGAACGCGGGCACGTTGGTCTTCTTGACCTTCACGGTCTCACCGGTGCGCGGGTTGCGAGCCGTGCGAGCCGCACGGGCGCGCTTCTCGAAGACGCCGAAGCCCGTGATGTTGACCTTCTCGCCCTTGTTGACGGAGCGCACGATCACATCGACGAGCCCGTCAACTGCAGCACCGGCGGTCTTCTTGTCTCCCAGGCGCTCGGCGAGCGCCTCGATGAGCTGGGCCTTGTTCACCTTCAGTCCCTCCCAGGACGCTCACGGCCCTAGCGTCGGGCCGACTAGAACGCAACGGTAGGCCCAAATCGCGAGAAATACCAATCGCCACGCCAAAATTTTCGTTGTGGCGTGGCTAATTGCGCCCCTTCGAGGGACTCAGGGCGCCGGATTCGCCCCTCTCAAGGGGAGAATCCGGCCCCCTCTCAGACCGCCGGAAGCGGATCCGTTGTGGGCAACCAAGTCTGGCGATTGCCCTCGAAATCGCTGATCTCGGCCTCGTGGCGCAGTGTCAAAGCGATGTCGTCGAGGCCTTCGAGAAGGCGCCAGCGGGTGTAGTCGTCGATCTCGAACGGGGCAACCAAGTCCTTGGCGCGAACCGTCTTGTCGGTGAGGTCGACGGTGACCGGAGTTCCGGGCTCCGACTCCAGCAACTTCCACAGCAGCTCGACATCGGACTGGCTGCACTGCGCCGCCACGAGGCCCTGCTTGCCCGCGTTCCCCCGGAAGATGTCGGCGAAACGCGACGAGACGACGACCCGGAAGCCGTAGTCCATCAACGCCCAGACGGCGTGTTCCCGAGAGGACCCGGTGCCGAAGTCCGGGCCCGCGACGAGCACCGTGCCGGCCCGAAACGGCTCCTGGTTGAGGATGAAGTGCTCGTCACCGCGCCAGGCGGCGAAGAGCCCGTCCTCGAACCCGCTGCGGGTCACGCGCTTGAGGTAGACGGCCGGGATGATCTGGTCGGTGTCCACGTTGGACCTGCGCAGCGGCACGCCGACGCCCGTGTGGGTGGTGAAGGCATCCATGGTCAGTTCTCCAGGTCTGCGGGGGCGGAGAGGGTGCCGCGCACGGCCGTGGCGGCGGCGACGAGCGGGGAGACGAGGTGCGTCCTGCCGCCCTTGCCCTGCCTTCCCTCGAAGTTCCGGTTCGACGTCGACGCGCTGCGCTCGCCGGGGGCGAGCTGATCCGGGTTCATGCCAAGGCACATCGAGCAGCCGGCCTGCCGCCACTCGGCTCCCGCGGCGAGGAAGACCTCGTCCAGGCCCTCTTCCTCGGCCTGCCTGCGCACCCGCATCGAACCGGGGACGACCAGCATCCGTACTCCTGAAGCGACGTGCTTCCCCTTGATGACGTCCGCGGCGGCGCGCAGGTCCTCGATGCGCCCGTTCGTGCAGGAACCGAGGAACACCGTGTCCACGCGGATGTCGCGCAGCGGCGTGCCGGGCTCCAGGCCCATGTACGTCAGCGCCTTCTCGGCGGCCACGCGCTCGTTCTCGTCCCCGATCTGCTCGGGGTCGGGGACGCTCGCGCCCAGGGGCAGTCCCTGGCCGGGGTTCGTGCCCCACGTGACGAACGGCGTGAGCTCGTCCGCGTCGATGTGCACCTCGGCGTCGAACGTCGCGCCGTCGTCGGTGCGCAGCGTCCGCCAGTACTCGACGGCCGCGTCCCAGTCCGCGCCGGACGGTGCGTGCGCGCGCCCCTTGATGTAGTCGAAAGTCGTGTCGTCCGGTGCGATCATGCCGGCGCGCGCGCCCGCCTCGATCGACATGTTGCAGATCGTCATGCGCGCTTCCATCGACAGGTTCTCGATCGCCGCGCCGCGGTACTCGAGCACGTAGCCCTGGCCGCCACCGGTTCCGATCTTCGCGATGACCGCGAGGATGACGTCCTTCGCCGTGACGCCGGGCTTGAGCGCGCCGTCGACGTTGATCGCCATCGTCTTGAACGGGCGCAACGGCAACGTCTGCGTCGCCATGACGTGCTCGACCTCGGACGTGCCGATGCCGAACGCCAGCGCGCCGAACGCGCCGTGCGTGGAGGTGTGGCTGTCGCCGCACACCACGGTCATGCCGGGCTGCGTGAGGCCGAGCTGCGGGCCCACCACGTGGACGATGCCCTGCTCCAGGTCACCCATCGGGTGCAGGCGCACGCCGAACTCCGCGCAGTTGCGGCGAAGCGTCTCGACCTGCAGGCGCGACACGGGGTCCGCGATCGGCTTGTCGATGTCCACGGTCGGGACGTTGTGGTCCTCGGTGGCGATCGTCAGGTCCGGCCTGCGCAGCTTGCGGTTGGCGAGGCGCAGCCCGTCGAACGCCTGGGGGCTGGTGACTTCGTGCAGCAGATGGAGGTCGATGTAGAGCAGGTCCGGCTCCGCACCACTTCCGTGGCGCACAACGTGTGCCTCCCACACCTTCTCCGCGAGCGTGCGGCTCATCGCGACATCTCCCACATGATGGACGTGCCGACAGATCTGGACTTCTCACTGTCTGGGAAGTTAGTATCGGCTTGTGGGACAGCATAGCGGGATCGGCGTGCTGGACAAGGCAGTGGCCGTGTTGAACGCCGTGGCAAAAGATCCGTGTGGCCTGGCCGAGTTGTGCAATCGCACCGGCCTGCCGCGAGCGACAGCGCACCGCCTGGCCGTGGGCCTGGAGGTGCACCGCCTCCTGCGCAGGGGCTCGGACGGCCGCTGGCGCCCCGGCGCGGCTCTGGCCGAACTGGCGGGCGGCGCGACGGACCCGCTGCTGGACGCCGCGTCCTCGGTGCTGCCGCGCCTGCGCGACATCACCGGCGAGAGCGTCCAGCTCTACCGCCGGGACGGCATGCAACGGGTCTGCATCTCCTCGGCAGAACCCCCGTCGGGCCTGAGGGACACGGTCCCCATCGGCGCGAGACTCCCGATGACAGCAGGCTCAGGCGCCAAGGTCCTGGCCGCGTGGTCAGACCCGGGCACCCAACGGGCAGTCCTGGCCGACGCCGTCTACGGCGAACGAACCCTCCTGGAAGTGAGGCGCAGGGGCTGGGCCCAGTCGGTGGCAGAACGAGAACCAGGCGTCGCCTCGGTGAGCGCCCCAGTACGAGACTCCTCAGGCGCCGTAGTGGCCGCAGTCTCCGTAAGCGGCCCCATCGACCGCATGGGCCGCCGCCCAGGCGCCCGCTGGGCAGCAGACCTACTGGCAGCAGCAGAGGCACTACAAAGCCGCCTCTAAAGCACCACCCGAACCACCCGGCCGCTCTCCCCAGGGAGAGCGGCCGCTGTCGTCAGAAGGCTCCCAACACGCCGAGCCCAATCCCCCGACACACCCCACCCGTCTCAACTGGCAGCGCCGACAAATGACACGGAAATAGCACCACCATTCAAAGGTGACCGCTGTCACGCTTTCAATTGGCCGACGCGAAGCGAGGCCAAATCCCCGCCGATGCGAAGCGAGGCGAGGCCTTCTCTCTCGCCGATGCGAAGCGAGGCGGGGTCACCCAGTTGGCGAGCGAAGCGAAGCCCACGCCAGCGAATTGGGGCAACCTACCGGGGGGTCCGGGGGGCGAAGCCCCGCCGGCTGGGGGTCTGGGGGCTCGGCCCCCAGAGGACAATGCGAAAGAGGCCTGTCAGCGCTTTCCGCTGACAGGCCTCAACCACCTCTGTAGCCCCGAAGGGATTCGAACCCTCGCTACCGCCTTGAGAGGGCGGCGTCCTAGGCCGCTAGACGACGGGGCCCTAGAACTTCTTGCTGGAGTGAACCTTATCAGATCTCTCTGTCCGGTCCAAATCCGGCTATTCAGTTCGTTGTGGTGCTGTTCTTGCTTTCTCACTCAGCTGCGAAAGGCTACCAGTGCGGTAGTTCTTCGTAGCAGCTGGGGTACCAGGACTCGAACCTAGACTAACTGAACCAGAATCAGTCGTGCTGCCAATTACACCATACCCCATTGGCTTTCTCGATCGACTCGTTCTCCCTGGGGAGTTCCGGGCCTCTCGTTGCTGCCGTGAGAAATACTAGACCACGCCCCCACCAGAAGTGAAATCGGCCCCCACCTGAAGGCAAACGCGCAGGTGGGGGCCGGTCTCGGGGCCGTCTCAGGCGGTGGCGGCGGAGAGCTCGCACACGAGCAGCTCCGGCAGTTCCGCGAGCGACGTGATGGAGGACAGTCCCGCGGGCAGCGTGCCGCCGGTCGGTCCCGTCCGGTTGATCCAGACGCCGTGCATTCCCGCGTCGCGCGCGCCGATCGCGTCGGCGTGCAGCCGGTCTCCCACGTGGACGGTGTCGCCGGGCGGGACGCCGAGGGCGAGGCACGCGGTGTGGAAGATCACGCGGTCGGGCTTGGCGCAGCCGACCTCGCCGGCGATGAGGACGGCGTCGAAGTACTCGGAGAGGCCGAGCTGCGCGATCTTCATGCGCTGGTGGCGGCCGGACGCGTTGCTGATCGCGGCGATCGGGAGGCCGGTGGCGCGCAGCCAGTCGAGCGTCGGGATCGCGTCGTCGAACAGGCACCAGCTCGACGTGAGGACCTCCTGGCGGCCGAGCTCGCGGCGGGTGGACTCCTCCAGCGTGAGCTCTTCGCCGAGGGCGGAGAAGAAGGCCTGCGTGCGGATGTTGCGCATCGACTCGTACGGCAGCTCACCGGCTAGCTGGCGGGAGACGTGGTCGTCGGTGATCCGCTGCCACAACGACCAGGCGTCGGCGTTACCGACCATCGAGGCCAACGCGGCGCGCGAAGAAGTGCTGTAGTCGACAAGTGTGTCGTCGACGTCCAGGCACACAGCGCTGATCTCGCCGGTTCTCTTACGCGTGAAAGTCGGGAACGCAGTTGTCACCCCGGAAGGTTAGGTGCGATGGGGCCTCGTCCGATTCGGCTAACGAGGTGATTCCTCCAGGTCCTTGCACGATCAAGCGGACCTTGAGGCCCCGAACGAACCAGTCGCGCTCCCCCAGGCGCCGAACGCAATCGCCCGGTCGAGTGTTGTTCGGCGACACAACGGCCTCCGCGCGAACCGGAGCGCCGGCGAGCGCGACACCATAGCTCGCACATCGGGCTTTTGCATCAACCGCAACCATTTCGAGGCCTGGTTTCCCAGACCGTCCACTGTGGATCATGCCGGACGCGAGAGCCGCGCCACCCGGAACCCCGCTTGACGCGCCTGGCGATCACGAGCATGCTGAGTTTATTCAACAGCGGTTGAAAAGAGGGGATCGACATGGAGAGGACCACCTGCCTCGTCGTCGGAGGCGGACCTGCGGGGATGGTGCTGGGGCTGCTGCTGGCGCGCGGCGGGGTCGAGGTGACGGTGCTGGAGAAGCACGGCGACTTCCTGCGCGACTTCCGCGGCGACACGGTGCACGCGTCGACGCTCACGTTGGTGGACGAGCTGGGGCTCGGTCCGGCGTTCGAGCAGGTGCCGCACCAGAAGGTCGACAAGATCGAGGCGTTGCTGGAGGGCGGCGCGAAGGCGACGATCGCCGACCTGAGCAGGCTTCCCGGTGCGCACAAGCACATCGCGATGGTCCCGCAGTGGGACTTCCTGGACCTGCTGGCCGACGCGGGCGGGCTGGAGCCGAAGTTCACGCTGCGGATGAACACCGAGGTCACCGGGATCACCAGGCACGGCAACAGGGTCACGGGCGTCACCTACCGGGACCGCGTCGACGGCCACACCGGTGAGATCGCCGCGGACCTCGTGGTGGCGGCGGACGGGCGGAGCTCGATCCTGCGCGACGCGGTGAAGCTGCCCGTGTACCGGTTCGGCGCGCCGATGGACGTGTGGTGGTTCCGCCTGCCGCGCAACGAGAGCGACGCGGTCCGCGGTGGCGCCGGCCGGTTCAGCGCGGGCAGCGCACTGGTGCTCATTCCACGTGGTGACTACTTCCAGTGCGCCTTCATCATCCGCAAGGGAACCGATCAGCAGCTGCGCGCGGAGGGCGTCGAGAAGTTCCGGGAACGCGTGGTCACGCTCGTGCCGTGGCTCGCCGACCGCGTCGGTCACATCACCAGCGTCGACGACGCGAAGCTGCTCGACGTGAAGCTGGACCGGTTGAAGCGCTGGCACGTGAACGGTCTGCTGTGCATCGGTGACGCGGCGCACGCGATGTCGCCGATCGGTGGCGTCGGCATCAACCTCGCGGTGCAGGACGCGGTCGCGGCGGCCAGGCTGCTCGCGAAGCCGTTGCGGGAGGGCAGGCTCACCGGGGCCGGGCTCGCGAAGGTGCGTCGCCGCAGGTTGTTCCCGACCCTGGTCATCCAGACCATGCAGCGGGTGGTGCAGAACCTGTTCCTGAGGCGCGTCGTGGAGGGTGACGCCACCGTCTCGTCGAGCGGTGTTCCCGCTCCACTCAGGCTCGCGCGGCGCTTCCCGTGGTTGCAGGCGGTTCCGGCCTACGTGGTCGCGATCGGGCCACTGCCCGAGCACGCGCCGGACTTCGCGCGCAGGGCTCCGCAGACCATCGTCAGGTCGTGACGAACGACTCGGACGACTCGCTGAGCACCATCGCCACGGCGTGGGCCCGGTCACGGGCGCCCAGCTTGCGCAGGATCGCCTTCACGTGGGTCTTCACGGTGTCGTTGCTGATGAAGAGCCGCTGGGCGATGCGGGCGTTGTCCATGCCCTTCGCCATCTCGGCCAGCACGTCGAACTCACGTGCCGACAGCTGGCCGAGCGAGGCCGGCGGGGGCATCCGCGCCGGTAGACGGGCCAGCGACCCCACCCGCGCGTCGATCGTGGCGGGTGCGCCGCGCACGGCGGCCGCGATCGTGGGCAGCAGCTCGGCCACCGGCGAGGTCTTCAGCAGGTAGGCGACCGCGCCGGCGTCGAGAGCGGCGCGGGCCCAGCTCGGACTGTCCGCATTGGACAGCACGACGACGCGGGCGCTCGGTCTGAACTGCGCCGTGTCGCGCACGGTGCGCAGCGGTCCGGCGCCCGGCACGTCGAAGTCCGTGACGACCAGGTCCACCAGTGTGCTGCGCAGACAGCGCGCAGCGTCGGCCACGGTGTGCGCGATCCCCACAACGCGGAAGCAGTGCGTGCGGTGCAGCGAGATCCGCAGCCCCTCGGTGATGAGCTGCGAACCGTCGACGAGCAGCACACGGGTGGACGCCAGGTCCGTCATGACACCGGGAAGTTACTAGCGGGTACCGTGATGCGTAACCTTCCGGCCGCCGGATTGCTCCGTACGGCTACCTATTTGCGACCGGATTGGTGAGCGTTCCGAGGCCGTCCACCGTCACGGAGACCGTCTGTCCGGCCGTCAGCGGCCCCACACCGGCGGGCGTTCCGGTCAGGATCACGTCGCCGGGGAGCAGCGTCATGATCCCGGACACGTACTCGATGAGCGACGGAATGTCGTGCACCATCAAGGAAGTACGTCCGTCTTGCTTGACCTCGCCGTCGACCTCGGTGACGACGCGCACGTCGGACGGGTCGAACTGCGTCTCGATGAACGGACCCATCGGGCAAAACGTGTCAAAACCCTTGGCGCGCGTGAACTGCACGTCCTTCTTTTGCAGGTCGCGCGCCGTGACGTCGTTGGCGATCGTGTAACCCATGACCACGCTCAGCGCCTTGGCCGCCGGCACGTCGCGGCACGGCTGGCCGATGATGACCGCGAGCTCACCTTCGAAGTCCACGCGTTCCGACACGGCCGGGAGCTTGATCTCCACGTTCGGCCCGACCACCGAGGTGTTCGGCTTGAAGAACAGCAGCGGCTCCGCGGGGACCTCGTTGCCGAGCTCCGCCGCGTGGTCCGCGTAGTTCCGGCCCACACCGATGATCTTGGTCGGCAGGATCGGGGCGAGCAGCCTCACGTCGGCCAGCGGCCACTTGCGGCCGGTGAACGTGGGCGTGCCGAAGGGGTGTTCGGCGATCTCCGCGGCTTCGTCGCCCTGGACCTCGACGAAAGCGACGCCTTGCGGGTGGGCAATCCTGGCAATACGCACAGGACCAACCTTAGACCGACGCGCGCATCGCCTTGTGGACGAGCGCGTCGCACAGGGCGAGCCAGCTCGCCTCGACGATGTTCCCGTGCACCCCCACGGTCGTCCACCCGCGTTCGCCGTCGGTCGACTCGACCAGCACGCGCGTGACGGCGTCCGTTCCGGGGTGCTCGGTGAGGATGCGCACCTTGTAGTCGGCCAGCTCGACGGCGTCCAACCAGGACAGGTGCGGCAGCAACGCCTTGCGCAGCGCCGCGTCCAGGGCGTGCACGGGCCCGTTGCCCTCGGCGGTGGCGATGACCCGCTCCCCCGCCACGTGCACCTTGACCGTGGCCTCGGACACGATCTCGCCGTCCGACCGGTGGTCCAGCACGACCCGGTACGACTCCAGCGAGAACGGCGCGGTGTCCAGCTGGGACAGTTCGCGGCGCAGCAGCAGCTCCATGGAGGCGTCGGCGGCCTCGAACGACCACCCCTTCGCCTCCAGCTCCTTGACCCGCTGCAACGCGTTCCCGACTTCCTGTGACCGGCCGGCCAGGTCGAGCCCGAACTCACGTCCCTTGAGTTCGATGCTCGCCCGACCGGCCATCTCGGTGACCAGCACCCGCATGTCGTTGCCGACGGTGTCCGGAACGATGTGGTTGTAGAGCTCCGGATCCACCTTGATCGCGCTCGCGTGCAGACCCGCCTTGTGGGCGAATGCTGACGACCCGACATAGGCCTGGTGGGTGTCGGGTGCGATGTTCGCGATCTCGGCCAACGCATGGGAGACACGGGTGAGCTCGGCCAGCGCCCCGGTCGGGAGCACCTCCATGCCGAGCTTGGTCACGAGGTTCCCGACGACGGCGAACAGGTCGGCGTTACCCGCTCGCTCGCCATAACCGTTGGCAGTGCACTGCACATGCGTCGCGCCCGCCTGAACGGCCGCGATGGTGTTCGCCACCGCGCAGGACGTGTCGTCCTGGCAGTGGATCCCGACCCGGAAACCGGTCTTCGCGACGACGTCGGCCACCGTCTCGGCCAGCCCGAGCGGCAACTGCCCGCCGTTGGTGTCGCACAGCACGACGACGTCCGCGCCACCCTCCACAGCGGACTCCAGCACCCGCAGGCTGGTGTCGGGCGAGAACGCGTACCCGTCGAAGAAGTGCTCGGCGTCGAGGAAGACGCGCCTTCCGTGGTCCTTCAGGTACTTGACGGTGTCGCGCACCATCCGCAGGTTCTCTTCGCTGTCCGTCCGCAGGGCCCGCTCGACGTGCCGCAGGTCGGACTTGGCGACCAGCGTCACCACCGGCGCCTGCGAGTCGAGCAACGCCTTGACCTGCGGATCGTCCTCGACCCTGACCCCGGCCTTCCTGGTGGCCCCGAACGCGACCAGCTCGGCGTTCTTCAGCTCCAGGTCACCGGCAGCGGCACGGGCGAAGAACTCCGTGTCCTTGGGCAACGCGCCGGGCCAGCCGCCCTCGATGAACCCGACGCCGAGCCCGTCCAGCAGCCGAGCGACAGCCAGCTTGTCCGTGACGGAGTACGAAATGCCCTCACGCTGCGCACCATCGCGCAACGTCGTGTCGTAGACGTGGAACTCGTCGTCAGGGCCGGCCATCGGGGTTCATCTCCTCGTATCCGGACATCCGGGCTGGTCTGGGCAAACAAAAAGACCCCCCGCGGGATGCGAGAGGTCTGCGCGTCGGGTGCCAGGGGCGGCAACTACCCGACGCGCTCGTCAATAATGATGGCGAGGTTCTGAGCCATGCGGGGGATGCTGCCACAGCTCCCGGCGGGTACCAAGCGGCGGGAGCGAATCTCCCACTATCTGGTCACACCCCGGCCAGGAACCGGGCGAACGCCTCCACCGAGGCGGGGTTCCGAGGCCCCTCCACCAACGCCGCGTACGGCAACGAGAAGAACCGCTTCCCCACCACAGCAGGGGTGTTGGCAAGCGGAGCGAACCCCTCCAGGAAGGCCTGCTTCTGCGCGGGAGTGTTCGCCTCCCCGTCCGCGTAGTCCACGATCAGCACGACCTCAGGCGCCCGCTGAACCACAGCCTCCCAGTTCACCGTGGTCCAGCTGTCGTTGAGATCGCCGAAGACGTTGTCCCCGCCGGCCTTGCTGATCACGTCCTGGGGAGCGGCGTTCCGCCCGGACGTGAACGGCTGGTCCTGCCCGCTGTCGTACAGGAACACCTTGGGCCGCGGCTTGCCGGCCATCAGCTTCCCGGCGGCCTCGACCCGCTGCTGGTACTCGCGCACCAGCGCCTCGGCGCGGTCGGAGACCCGGAAGATCGCACCGAGGTTGCGCAGGTCCGTGTACAACGCGTCCAGCGCGGGCATGATGCCGCGCTGCTTGCCCACGCCGTTGCGGCACGCCTCGGTCAGCTGGTAGGTCCCGATCCCCAGCTGCTGCAACGCGTCCGGCGTGAACCCGGTGCTCTCGCTGAACCCGTAGTTCCACCCGGCGAAGACGAGGTCGGCGCCCGCGCCCTGCACGACCTCCTTGGAGATCTTGTCGGCGAGGTGCTTCGAGCTGTCGAAGTCGGCTTTCCA
>NZ_DASVFL010000300.1:0-9692 GCF_036380075.1 Lentzea sp.
GGCGTCGCACACGATCCGCGCGCCGGCCTCGCGCGCGGCCAGTTCCAGCTCGGCCGTGACCGCGCCCATGCCGCCGACGGGCACCCTCCACTCACCGGTCCCGTTGCCGATCACGTGGTAGAGGAAGCACTTGTTGGCCGCCAGCGAATGCAGCGACGCGTGCGTGCCGATCAACGCGTCGGTGGCGACGACACCGCGCACGAGGTTGTTGTCGAACAGTTCCTGCAGCGTCGCGCCGATCGGGCGGTCGAAGACCTGCTCCCACACCCGGCCGCGCGCCACCGCGTCGACGTGCACGCGCAGGTGGTCGCGGGAGACCAGCGGTTCCAGCAGGGTCGGCGCGAGCGCCTGCGCCATCAGCTCCAGGTCGGCGTACCAGCGCTGCCAGCGCTCCCAGTCGTCGAGCGACCCGCACACCGCCCGGAACGACTCGGCGGTCGCCTCGCCGGGCGTGCGTTCGACGAGCAGGCCGGTCCCGCCGTTCGGCGTGTAGGAGGACGCGGCGCGGGACCGCAGCACCAGGTTCAGGCCGAGGTCCGCCACGATCCGGTCGGGCAGCAGCGACACCAGGTAGGAGAACCGCGACAGCCGGGCGTCGACGCCCTTCCAGGGCGACGCGCTCACCGCGGCGCCGCCGACGTGCGGCAGCTTCTCCAGCACCCGGACCGACTTGCCCGCACGGGCGAGGTACGCGGCCGCCACGAGCCCGTTGTGGCCGCCTCCCACGATCACGACGTCGTCCATGCCCCGAGATCCCTCCCACGTAGCCTGGTCGGTGGGGAACATAGCGGTCCGAAGGAGATGTGCACATGGGCCGAGTGACGGTGCGCCGAGCGGTCGAACGGGTGTCGTCGAACGGTCGGCGGCGCAGAGTCGACGCGCTCGCCGCCGAGGAACCGCTGGAGCTGAGGGTCAACGGCAAGGCGTTGGCCGTCACGATGCGCACGCCGGGCCACGACGTGGAGCTGGCGCACGGCTTCCTGCTCAGCGAGGGCGTCATCGGCTCGGCGGAGGACATCGCGGTCGCCCGCTACTGCGACGGCGTGGGTCCCGACGGCATGAACACCTACAACGTCCTGGACGTCGCGCTGGCCGACGGGGTGCCGCCGCCGGAAACGGGCGTGGAGCGCAACTTCTACACCACGTCGTCGTGCGGGGTGTGCGGCAAGGGCGCGCTGGACGCCGTGAAGCTCAAGACGCGCCACTCCCCCGCCCTCGACCCGTTGCGGGTCACGCCGGAGGCGCTCACGACGTTCCCGGACGCGTTGCGCGAGAAGCAGAAGGTCTTCGAGAGCACCGGCGGCCTGCACGCGGCCGGGCTGTTCGTGGACGGCGAGCTGCTGGTCGTGCGCGAGGACGTGGGCCGGCACAACGCCGTCGACAAGGTGCTGGGCTGGGCCGTGCAGCAGAACCTCGTGCCGGTGCGCGGCGCGGTGCTGATGGTGTCCGGACGGGCGTCGTTCGAGCTGGTGCAGAAGGCCGCGATGGCCGGGATCCCGCTGCTGGCCGCGGTGTCGGCGCCGTCGTCACTCGCCGTCGAGCTGGCCGAGGAGCAGGGCATGACGCTCGTCGGGTTCCTGCGCGGTGACTCGATGAACGTCTACACCGGTGGGGAGCGGGTGCTTGAGACCGCTTGACGGCGTCGTGGTGGTGAGCCTGGAGCAGGCCGTCGCCGTGCCGTACGCGACGCGGCTGCTGGCCGACCTGGGCGCCCGCGTCATCAAGGTCGAACGGCCCGGCACCGGCGACTTCGCCCGCCACTACGACTCGGCGTGCGGCGAGGTGTCGTCGTACTTCGCGTGGACCAACGCCGGCAAGGAGTCGGTGACGCTCGACGTCCACCACCCCGACGGCCGCGAGGTGCTGACCCGGCTCGTCGCCCGCGCCGACGTGCTGCTGTGCAACCTGTCGCCGCGCGTGTGGCGACGGCTGGCGCTGGACCTGCCGGACACGCTCGTCGTCGGCGAGATGTCCGGCTACGGCTGGGACGGCCCCTACGCGGACCGCAAGGCGTTCGACGCGCTGGTGCAGTCCGAGGCGGGGCTGGTGTCGCTGACCGGTGAGGGCGACGTGGTGGCCCGTGCCGGCATCTCCGTCGCCGACATCGCGGCCGGCGTGCAGCTCCAGTCGGCGGTGCTGGCGGCGTTGCTGCGGCGGGCGCGGACCGGTGAGGGCGCACGGCTGCGGCTGTCGCTGTTCGAGGCGATGGCCGAGTGGATGCACCAGCCGCTGCTCTACGCCGCGGGAACGGGTGCCGCGGCGCCGCGGTCGGGCGCACACCACCCGAGCATCGCGCCGTACGGCCCGGTGGCGTGCGCGGACGGCGCCGTGCACCTCGCCGTGCAGAACGACGGCCAGTGGCAGCGGCTCTGCGAGCTGGCCGGGCTGGCGCAGGAGGAGAGGTTCGCCACAGTGGCGTCGCGGGTGGAGCACCGCGGGGAGCTGCAGAACCTGCTCGAACAGGCTTTTTCGGACCTCACGGCGGCCGAGCTGCTGACCGCTCTGGACACCGCCGACGTGCCGGCGGCACTGACCCGCCCGGTCACCGACCTGCCCACCCACCCGCAGCTCGACACGTGGGTTGACGTGCGGGTTCCCGGCGGTGCGGTCGGCATGCTGCCGCCCCCGGTGCGGGGCTTCGAGTGGTCACCTGGTGCGGTTCCAGGCCTCGGCGCGCACAATGACGCCGTGCTGACCTGGCTGGGTTATTCGAGTGAGGAACGAACCTCCCTGCGCGTGCGTTCCGTCCTCTGAGTGGGAAACGGGGAACGACGTTCGCGCGATGAGGTGAACATGGGGGAACCGAGGTACAGCCGCCGCACCCTCCTCGCGGCCATCGGCGTGGTCGTCGCGTCAGCGATCGGCGTCGCGACGTACGTGTCGTCGTCGTCCTCCGAAGCCTCGCAGCAGATCGCCACGGCGGAGAGCGTGAACAACAAGCCGGCCGCGAAGCCGACGGTCCGCTTCGAGCGCGTGTACTCGGCCGCCCGCCACCGCGAGGTCACCCTCGCCTTCTACCTCCCGACCGGCGTGAGCACCCGCGGCCTGCCGATGTCGATCCTGCTGCACGGCCTGCACGGCGACGCCCGGCACGCCGCCATCGGCAACCTCCCCGACGTCCTGACCGCCGCCGTCGCCAAGGGCTCCGTCCCGGCGTTCGGCTTCGTCGCGGTCGACGGCGGCGACAACTACTGGCACGAGAACGTCCCCGGCGACGACCCGATGGCCATGCTGCTCGACGAGGTCCCGCGCTGGCTCAAGGACCGCGGCTACGGCGAGCCGTTCGCGGTGACGGGCGTGTCGATGGGCGGCTTCGGCTCCCTGCTCTACGCGCGCCGCCGCGCCGAACGCGGCGACCCGGTCGCGGCCGCCGCGGTCATCTCCCCCGGCCTCATCACGACGTGGCAGGAGATGGCCAAGCGCCGCGCGTTCAAGAACGAGGGCGAGTGGACCTCGCTCGACCCGCTGCGTCACCTGAAGGCGACGGGCACGACCGCGCTGGGCGTGTGGATCGGCGACCGCGACAAGTTCATCGAGGGCACGCGCCGGTTCATGCGCGAGGTGCGGCCCGAGGTCAGCACGGTGAAGGGCGGCGGGCACGACGACGGGCTCTACCGCAAGGTGACGCCCGACGTCGTCCGGTTCCTCGCGAAGTACGCGAAGCGCGCCGTCTAGATCCGGCAGCACGACCGGTCGCGCCCGGGACGGGCGTCGCGGGCGGCGGGCGCAGACTCACGCCGACGTGGCCTGCTCGTCGGCGAGCGCGAGTCCGTCGTGACCGCCGCACCGTCGTGCCTCCGCTCTGCCCCGGAACGCGCGAAGGGCGCCCGGCCGGAGCCGGGCGCCCTTCGGGTGGAACTCGTCGAACCTAGGCCGACTTCTCGCGGCGTTCGCGGCGCGAGGGCTGCCGGGCCACGATGGTCGGGTTCACGTTCTCCTTGACCGTCTGCTCGGTGATGACGACCTTGGCGACGTCCGTGCGGCTCGGGATGTCGTACATCACCGGGAGCAGGACCTCTTCCATGATCGCGCGCAGGCCTCGGGCACCGGTGCCGCGCAGGATCGCCTGGTCGGCGACCGCTTCCAGCGCGGTCTTGGTGAACTCGAGCTCGACGCCGTCCATCTCGAACAGCTTCTGGTACTGCTTCACCAGGGCGTTCTTCGGCTCGGTGAGGATCATGACCAGCGACGGCTTGTCGAGGTTCGTGACGGAGGCGACCATCGGCAGACGCCCGATGAACTCGGGGATCAGACCGAACTTGATCAGGTCCTCCGGCATGGAGTCGGCGAAGTAGTCCGCCGAGTCCGTCTCGGCCTTGGACCGCACCTCGGCACCGAAGCCGAGACCGCGCTTGCCGACCCGGTCCTGGATGATCTTCTCCAGGCCCGCGAAGGCACCGGCCACGATGAACAGCACGTTCGTCGTGTCGATCTGGATGAACTCCTGGTGCGGGTGCTTGCGGCCGCCCTGCGGGGGCACCGACGCCGTCGTGCCCTCCAGGATCTTGAGCAGCGCCTGCTGCACGCCCTCGCCGGACACGTCGCGCGTGATCGACGGGTTCTCGCTCTTGCGAGCGATCTTGTCGACCTCGTCGATGTAGATGATGCCCGTCTCGGCGCGCTTCACGTCGTAGTCGGCCGCCTGGATGAGCTTGAGGAGGATGTTCTCCACGTCCTCACCGACGTAGCCGGCCTCCGTCAGCGCGGTCGCGTCGGCGATGGCGAACGGAACGTTCAGCATCTTCGCGAGCGTCTGCGCGAGGTAGGTCTTGCCACAGCCCGTGGGGCCCAGCATCAGGATGTTCGACTTCGCGAGCTCGACGCCGTCGTCACGACCCTCGCGCCCGCGGTCGCCCGCCTGGATGCGCTTGTAGTGGTTGTAGACAGCGACCGAGAGGGTCCGCTTCGCCTCGGACTGGCCGATGACGTACTGGTCGAGGAACTCGTGGATCTCGGCGGGCTTCGGCAGCTCGTCGAGCTTGACGTCGCCGGCCTCCGCCAGCTCCTCCTCGATGATCTCGTTGCAGAGATCGATGCACTCATCGCAGATGTAGACGCCGGGGCCGGCGATGAGTTTCTTCACCTGCTTCTGACTCTTTCCGCAGAAAGAGCACTTCAGCAAGTCGCCGCCGTCACCGATACGCGCCATGACCGCTGACCTATGTCCCCTCCGGCGCACACCTGCTGTAGTGCGCCTGCTGACTTGCTGTGGCAGTCCCACTGGCTGTGGGTGCTGAGCCCGTTGCACTGACGGTACCTGGCCCACCCCGTTTCAGGGGAGGACCCGCGCCGCTCCGACGCGTCGATCAGGCCAGACACGCGGTCTTCCCGGGCGTGTCGGGTGCCCGGTCCCCGAGGACTGGGGGAATTCCCAGTCCTCGGGAACCGCGCTCCGTCAGGACTTGGCCGAAAGCTTGCGGTAGGGCAGCACCGAATCGACGATGCCGTACTCCTTGGCCTCGTCGGCCGTGAGGATGCGGTCGCGCTCGATGCTCTCGCGAACCTCCTCCGCCGTCCGGTTGGTGTGCCGCGCGAGGGTGGATTCCATCAGGCGGCGCACGCGCTGGATCTCGTTCGACTGGATCTCCAGGTCGGACACCTGACCGTACGCGCCCTCCATGGAGGGCTGGTGGATCAGGATTCGCGCGTTGGGCAGCGCGTGGCGCTTGCCGGGCGTGCCGGCGGCCAGCAGCACCGCGGCGGCCGAGGCGGCCTGACCGAGGCAGTACGTCTGGATGTCCGGGCGCACGAACTGCATCGTGTCGTAGATGGCCATCAGCGAGGTGAACGAGCCACCCGGCGAGTTGATGTACATCAGGATGTCGCGGTCGGGGTCCTCGGACTCGAGGACCAGCAGCTGCGCCATCACGTCGTTGGCCGAAGCGTCGTCAACCTGCACGCCGAGGAAGATGATGCGCTCCTCGAACAGCTTGTTGTACGGGTTCGACTCCTTCATGCCGTAGCTGGTGCGCTCGACGAACGAGGGCAGCACGTAGCGCGACTGAGGCATGTGGAACTGGCTCACTTCGAGATCTCCTCAGCTTCCTAGTTGCCCGAGCTGACCGGCTGGGACCGGGTGACGACCCTGTCGACGAAGCCGTACTCCAGCGCCTCCTGGGCCGTGAACCAGCGGTCGCGGTCGGAGTCGCGGGTGATGGTCTCGACCGACTGGCCGGTGTGCTCGGCGATGAGCTGGGCCATCTCGAGCTTCGTGCGCGTGAGCATGTCCGCCTGAATGGCGATGTCCGCGGCCGTGCCACCGACACCGGCGGACGGCTGGTGCATGAGGATGCGCGCGTGCGGGAGCGCCTGGCGCTTGCCGGGGGCGCCCGCCGAGAGCAGGAACTGGCCCATCGAGGCCGCGAGGCCCATCGCGACGGTGGCCACGTCCGGCTCGATCAGCTGCATCGTGTCGTAGATGGCCATGCCCGCCGTGACGGAACCACCCGGCGAGTTGATGTAGAGGGTGATGTCCTTCTCGGGGTCCTCAGCGGCGAGGAGCAGCAGCTGAGCGGTGATCTGGTTGGCGATGCCCTCTTCGACCTGCGATCCCAGGACGATGATCCGCTCGCGGAGCAGCCGCTCGTACACCGAGTCGTTGAGGTTCATCCCGGCGGTGGCCGACCGCATCTCGGGGGTCGGGAAGGAGTGCTGCGTCACGTCTGCCTGCCTAACTCCAGGTGGAACGAATCTGGATGCCAAAACTCTCTGCGATCGACCTTAACGAAGACGGGCGGCGTCAGATGCCCGACACCGCCCGCGTTCGCTCAGGGCTGTATTTCCGGCGCTCGCCGCCCGCGCGGCGAGTGTCGGGAACTACTCCTGGCCGTCCTCATCGGACTTGGTCTCGCCGAAGAGCTCGTCGAGGTCCAGCTTCTGCCCGGCCGTGTCGGTGACCTCGGCCTGGCGCACGACGCTCGCGAGCGCCTTGCCGCGGCGGACGTCGGCGAAGATCGCGCCGAGCTGGCCCGACTGCTGCGCGCGCTTGACGTACTCGTCGGGCGAGATGCCGAAGCGCTGGGCCTGGTAGATGATCCGCTCGGTCAGCTCGCCGTCGGACACCGTGACCTGCTCGGCGTCGGCGATCGAGTCGAGCACGAGCTGCGTCTTGACCGCCTGCTCGGCGGCGGTGCGGAGCTCGGCGTCGAACTCCTCCTCCGACTGGCCCTGCTCGGCCAGCCACGCGGCGAACTTCTCGTCGTCGTGGTCGAAGGCGTGCACGGCGTCGTGCTTGCGGGCGTCGATCTCGCCCTGGACGATGCCCTCGGGCAGCGGGACCTCGGTGGTCTCCAGCAGCGCCTCGAGGACCTTGTCGCGGGCCTGGACGCCCTGCTGCATCTTCTTGACGCGGCCGAGGCGGGTCTGCAGGTCGGCCTTGAGCTCGTCGAGCGTGTCGAACTCGCTGGCGAGCTGCGCGAACTCGTCGTCGAGCTCCGGCAGCTGGCGCTCCTTGACGGAGTTCAGCACGACGGACACCTCGGCCTCGCGGCCCGAGTGCTCACCGGCGACGAGCGTGGTGGCGAAGGTCTTGGTCTCGCCCTCGGAGGCGCCGACGAGCGCGTCGTCGATGCCCTCGACGAGCTGGCCGGAGCCGATCTCGTAGGACAGGCCAGCGGTGCGGGCCTCCTCGACCTCTTCGCCGTCGACGGTGGCCGACAGGTCGACGCTCACGAAGTCGCCGGTCTCGGCGGGACGCGAGACACCGGTCAGCGTGCCGAAGCGGGCGCGGAGCTCGTCGAGCTGCGTGGTCACGTCCTCGTCGGTGACCTCCTGCTCGTCGACCGTCACGGCCAGCTCGCCGAAGGCGGGCACGGTGATCTCGGGACGGACGTCGACCTCGGCGGTGAACTCGAGCGTCTGGCCGTCCTCGATCTTGGTGACCTCGAAGTCCGGACGGCCGAGCGTGCGCACCTCACCCGCGTTGACCGCCTCCAGGTACTTGGCCGGGATGGCCTCCTGGATGACCTCGTCCAGCACCGGAGCGCGGCCGATGCGGTTCTCCAGAACCTTGGCGGGGGCCTTGCCCGGACGGAAGCCGGGGATGCGGACCTGCTTCGCGAGCTTCCGGTACGCCTGGTCGAAGTTCGACTTGAGCTCGTCGAACGGCACCTCGACGTTGATCCGGACCCTCGTCGGGCTCAGGTGCTCGACGGTGCTCTTCAACGTGGACTCCTCGATACGAACAAGAACGTGCAAGACAGCCGGTACCGCCACACGGGACGCCCGGATTCCCAGCGAGTCTAGGCGAGACCCGCGCTGTGACCGCCGCCACCCCGGTTCCGCCGCACCCGGACCCCCGCCGCGCACCCCGGACCCGATCTCCCGGAACCACAGCCCGCCGACCGCCGTCCCACCCCGAGAGCACCCACTTCTTGTTCGTCCCGCGAACGACTTCACCGAGACAACACGCCCCACTACCGCCCGTAAAATCGGCAGCTTCAATTTCACTCTTTCGGCCGAAACCCTTCTTCGACACAGATCGAGATGACTCCGTTAGCAGTAATCAGGGCCTCGCGACCGACAGGTAGCGTTACGGCTCCTGCACCACCCGTAACGGGATCACGGGAACGAACGAGAAAAAGTCGTCGCACCGTTTTACTCCGAGGATCCGCCTGATGGAGACACGCCAGCTTCTCGCGTTCACTACCGTGGTTCAGACAGGGAGCTTCACCAAGGCCGCAGCCACGCTCAACTGCTCGCAGCCGACCATCACCACCCGCATCAAGGCCCTGGAGGAGGGCCTCGGGGTCGTCCTTTTCCGCCGCCTCCCCCGAGGTATCCAGATGACGTCCGCGGGGGTGGAACTCCTCCCCTTCGCACGAAACATCATCAACCTCACCGAAAAGGCCCGAAAAGCCATCACGATGAACGGCGAGCCGCACGGCAAACTCGTCATCGGTTCCGCACAGAGTTTGACCGACTACCGTCTGCTACCGCTCATCGAATACATGTGCTGGCGCTACCCGTCGGTCCAACTCTCACTGCACTCGCGCAACGCCCTGAACAACCTCGCCTCGGTGCGCGACGGCCAGCTGGACTGCGCCTTCTTCATAGGGGCCATAGAGCCCCGCGAGGGCCTGGAAACCACGGTCCTCTGCCCAGAACCCCTGGTCATGGTCGCCGGCCCGAACCACGTCCTCACCCAGCGCCAGTCCCTCACCGAGGACGACATCACCAGCAGCACCCTCATCCGCGCCGAGAACGGCGCCTCCTACCACGAGCTCTTCGAACACACGATCGGCTTCGACGACACCCGAGCCCCCGTCCTGGAACTGGACTCGGTGGACGCCGCCAAACGAGCAGTGGCGTCCGGCCTGGGCATAGCACTGATGCCCGAGGTCACCGTGTCCTCCGAACTCTCGGACGGCAGGTTGGTCCGCTTGCCCTGGTCCCCGACGTTCCGCGTGTACACGCAGTTCGGCTGGCGCCAGGACAACTCGACGAACCCGGCGGTGACGGCCCTGGTGTCGGCAGCAGCCCAAGTGGTGAGCGACCAGGTCGCCTCCCTGACCTGACACCACGCGCCCACACCTCTCGCGATGCCGAAGGCAAGCGGCGAGCCGAAGGCGAGCCGAACGCGAAGGCGAAGCCGAGCCGCCTTGTCTTGAAACGAAGGTTCCGGTGGGGTCCCGTCACGAGTCGTGCCTGATGCTCTTGCCGCGCCCGAGGGGTCAGGTCAAGTCGACACGCTT